>CBHFMJ010000021.1:0-15253 GCA_965994715.1 uncultured bacterium
GACCAGCGCCTCGTTGCCGGTGTTCTCGACCGTGATCGTGTACTCGATCTCGGCCCCGGCGTCGACGGAGCCCGGGCAGGACTTCTCGACGTCGATCACGGGCGTCGGCGGCGGCGGGACGTCCTCCATGAGACAGAAGGAGATGTGGGACAGGCCGTAGAACTTCCCGTTCGACGGGTTCACCGGGGCGTGGAGGAAGGTGTCTGCGGCGTTCCCGGCCGGCCGGTAGTCGTAGAAGTTGGCGTTCGAGCCGCCCTTCACGATCACGCCGGCGGCGACGAAGTCGCCCGTGAGCGTGAATCGGAAGGTCTGCGCCCCCTCGTTGACCGCCACCACGAGCGTGCCGCTCAGGGCGCCGTTCGTGAGGTTGATCGTGGCGTCCACTGGTGGGTCCTGTTTGTGCTCGAACAGGAATTGGGCCGAGGTCATCACGTTCAGGCAGTCGGGATTCCCCGTCTTGAGGATCGGCTGCACGCCGTCGCCCGAAGGGGGTCCCGGGGTGTCGACGGCGGCCGCCTCGGTCGCTGATCCGGTGGCCGACTCGTCCGAGGAGCCGTCGCCGGTGGCCTCCGCGGGTTCCTCAGCCGCGACGGTTCCCGCGGCCTCATCCTCGGCCGATGGCTCTTCCGCGCTGACATTCTCTTCCGTTGCAACCTCTTCTGTCGCAACCTCTTCCGTCGCGACCTCTTCCGTTGCCGCTTCCTCCGGCGGGAGGGTCTCGTCCGAGGTTGTGGCCTCAGCGGTCGCGCCGTCGGTGGTCTCGGACTCGATGACAGGCTGATCCGCGACGGCGATCAGCGAAGCCTGTCCGCCGGCGAACGCGAACAGGATGAGCAGTGACGCGAGTGTTCCCCGTCCCCGACGACGGGGGCGGCTGGATGGTGCGGCGCCGAACGCCCAGGCGTCGGCGCGTCCGGATCTACTGTCCTTCATCCTTCCCTCCCAAGATGTCGCTCTGTCGACCTACGCCGGATACCCGGATGGTTGCGGGTGCAACCGTACGCTGATTGCGACCGACGTGCCGCGGATATCGTGCTCGGAGTGGAAGGGATCGCGGGATATTTCACGGCCCTCGGGCTCTCGACAGCAGCCGGGCTCAATGCCTACATCCCGATCCTGAGCGTGGGTCTGCTCTCCCGCTCGACCGACCTGATCGACCTGCCGGCGCCGTGGGACGCGCTCGGCGATCCGATCGTGCTGGGCATCGTGGGCGTCGTCGGCGTGGCGGACTTCATCGGGGACAAGATCCCGATCGTGGATCACGTGCTCCACGCGATCGGCCTGGCGATCGCGCCGATCGCCGGCGGGATGCTGGCGCTCGCGTCGGCGAGCGCGTTCGCTCTCGATCCGGGGCTGGCGGCGGGTATGGGGATCGTCGCGGCGCTCGCCACGCAGGCGGGCCGCACGGCCGCTCGGCCCCTCTCCACGGCCACGACGGGCGGAGGCGGGAACCCGGCGGTGAGCCTCGCCGAGGACGGCGTCTCGGGGGTCCTCTCGGTGACGGCGGTGTTCTGGCCCGTCGTCACCGCCGTGCTCGCCGTGATCGTGCTGGTGGCGGTCTTCCTGCTGTGGCGGAAGTGGCGGCAGCTCCGGACACGCTTCCGGCGCCGGGACGTGCGGCGACCTGATCCTCGGCTGGTCGGAGGCCCCCGGTAGGCTGCGCGCCGATGAAGGCGCCGATGAACGCGAAGGAGATCGCACGCCGTCGGATCGGCAACTCGCGCCTCACGGGAGATCGGTTCGCGGCCCCGGACGACGTCGTTCGGTGGCACCTCGCGATGCAGTCGCAGGAATACGGCCCGGCGAAGTGGTCGATCGGGCAGCGCTCTTCGGGCCTGGACGACGCGGACGTGGACGCCGCCCTCACCGAGGGCACGATCGTGCGGACGCACGTGCTTCGGCCCACGTGGCACTTCGTCGCGCGCGACGACATCCGCTGGCTCCTCGCGCTCAGCGGGCCGCGCGTGCAGCAGGGGAACGCGGGCAGGAACCGGCAGCTCGGACTCGATGCTCGAACCCTCACACGTGCCGAGAAGGTGGTCACCTCGATCCTCGAGGGTGGGAACCGCCTCACCCGGGACGAGCTCGCCACCGAGCTCGATAGGCGGAAGCTCGATCGCGGCGGCCAGCGCATGCCCTATCTCCTGATGCACTGCGAGCTCGTCGGGCTGATCGGCAGCAGCGGGAGGAAGGGCAAGCAGCACACGTACGCGCTTCTCGACGAACGGGTGCCCGCGGACCCGCGCCAGCTGGATCGGGACGACGCCCTCGCCGAGCTGGTCCGCCGGTACCTCGGGAGCCATGGGCCGGCGACCGTGAAGGATATGAGCTGGTGGTCGGGGCTCACCATGACCGACGTCCGGCACGCGATCGACGTGCTCGGCGACGAGGTGGCGAGGGACGACGTCGACGGGCTCTCGTTCGTGTCGGCATCGTCGGAGCGGAGCGTGCGACCACCTGCGGTGGGCGGCGCCCATCTCCTCCAGACCTACGACGAGCTCGTCGTGGGCTATACGGAGTCGCGGTTCCACGGGGACGCGGTCGGCGATCTCGCGCGTGAGGCGTGGAACGACCGAACATACCCGACCGGCGTCTTCCTCCTGCACGGGCGCGTGTTCGGCCACTGGCGTCGCACGCTCGACGCGAAACGGATCCGCGTCGCGATCCACACCTACGCCGATGCCACCGCCGCGGACGAGCGCGCGCTGGGATCGGCCACCAAGCGCTTCGGCCGCTTCGTCGGGCTCCCGGTCGAGGTCGAGATCTCGCGGTTCCGCCGCTCCTAGCGACGGGTATCGTTCGCCCGTGCGTACGGATCTCACGATCGAGGATCTGGACGGCTTCCTGGAAGAGCCCGTCGTCGCCGTGCTGGCGACGATCCGGCAGGACGGCAGCGTTCTGCTCTCGCCGGTGTGGCACGAATGGCGCGACGGCGGGTTCCAGGTCTGGTCGGGCCCGAACGACGGGAAGACGCGGCATCTGCGTCGCGAACCTCGCGCCTCGATCGTGGTGGCCGAGTCGACCCACCCGCTGCGAGGCATCGAGGTTCGCGGCATGGCCGAGATCCGCACCGAGGACGCCTTCGAGACGGCAGTCAGGATCGCGACGAGGTACCTCGGCCCCGGGAAGGGGGAGGCCTACGTCCGGAAGGTCGGCGGGAGCGACATCACGATCCGGCTCGAGCCCGGCGAGCTCCGCGTCTGGGACTTCGCGGACGAGGAGAGGATGAGCCTCTAGAGGTACCGGGCCGCCGCCATCCCCGCCACGGCCACGACGAGCAGCGGCAAGACGACCCGCCCGACCGCCGTCCCCCGCTTCTGCAGCGCCTGGAGCTGCGCGCCCTGTTCAGGCGTCGGCGGTCCTCCGCTCGCCGCGACCTCCCGGCCGATCGCGAGCGTCGCCATGATCGTTGGCCGGACGACGCTCAGACCGAGCGCGAAGGCCGCGATGGCGCAGAGGGCGCCGATCGTCAGCGAGACGCCATGGGCGGACGTGAGCCAATCGCTCTCCAGGCCGCCCGACACCTTCCAGTACATCAGCAGGCCGGCGAGGATCGTGAGACCGCCCGCGGCGAGCACCCAGTCCACGAGTCGTCGCTTCCCGGCGAGGTGGGCCATGAACGGGCCGGCCGCCGGGCCGACGTCGCGAACGGTCGGCTGGAGGAACAGGATCGTCGTGAACACCGCGCCCACCCAGAAGACGCCCGCGAGGACGTGCACGATCCTCAGCACGACCATGTAGGTGTCCATCCCCGCGCGGACGCTACCGGGCGCCGTTCCACGGGGCAAGCCCCGTCCCACGCGGGAGGCCTCAGCGATCGATCGAAGGGAGCAGCTCGTCCTTCGCGAACGCGAGGAACTCCTCCTGTCGAGGGCCGACCTGGTGCAGGAACACCCGATCGAAGCCGGCGTCGGTGAACATCCCGACCTCTTCGACGATCGCGTCCGGATCCGGGCCGCAGACCACCTTCTCGCCGACCTGCTCCGTCGTGATCAGCTCGGCGACCTCCTCGAAGTGCTGTGGCTCGGCCAGCTCCAGGCCGACCTCGCCCGGGACGCTGGTGTTCGGCCACCACTCCAGCGCCTCGTCCTTCGCCTTGGCCTCGTCCGGTCCGTAGCACACGGTGAGCTGCCCGTAGACGGGTCGGCCCTCACCGCCGGCCCCCCTGAACGCCTCCACGATCTCGGCCTCCGGGGCGGTCGAGATCAAGGCGTCCCCGGCTCGTCCCGCGAGTCTGGCGGCGGCCGGCGAGGAAGCGGCGACGGCGATCGGAGGGGGAGTCTCGGGGACCGTGTACAGGCGGGCGCGGTCGACCGTGTAGTGCGGTGTTCGTTCGGTGACCAGCTCGCCGGTCCAGAGTCGGCGGATCAGCTCGATCGCCTCCTCGAGCATGTCGAGCCGCTCTCCGGACTCCGGCCAGGCCGTCCCCGTGACGTGCTCGTTCAGGTTCTCGCCGGTGCCCAGGCCCAGCGTGAACCGGTCCGGGAGCAGGGCCGCGGTCGTGGCCGCGGCCTGCGCGACGATCGCAGGGTGGATGCGCATCGTCGGGCACGTCACCGCGGTCATGACGGGGATCTCCTCCGTCTTCACGGCGAGGCCGCCGAGCACGCTCCACACGAAGGGGCTCTGCCCCTGCCGCGAGGTCCAGGGGTGGAAGTGATCCGAGGTCGTGAGGAAGTCGAAGCCGGACTCCTCCGCGATCCGCCCGTAGAGGAGGAGGTCGCCGGGGCCGTGCTCCTCGCTGGAGAGGGTGTAGCCGATCCGCACCATGGTCGGTAGATGTCCGCGATGGGGCCGACACAAACCTGCTCCGCGGATGGCATGATGAGTCGCCGGGAGGCCCCCGACTCCCCGTTCGCACCGACCGAAGAGGGAGGGAACCGATGGCGAGGCTGTTCTCGATCCGTCCGACCTGGTCGTTGAAGGGCCGCCGATCCCAGGGGCTGCGGGGGTTCACGGGCAAGCCGTTCCACCCGCCGCTCACGGACTTCCCGATCGTCTGCTACACGCTCGCCGCCGTGTTCGACCTGATCTCGTTCTTCTCGGACGAGGTGGACCCGAAGGCGCACGACTTCTTCGCGGCGGCGACCTTCGTGATGGTCGCCGGATTCATCATGAGCCTCGGTGCTGCCCTCACAGGATTCATGGACTGGTGGAAGGGCATCCCCCGTGACCGCAAGAGCGGGCCGATCGGCACGGCCAAGCACACCCAGGTCTGGCGCACGATCAACTGGCACGCGACGGTGATGCTGACGGTCACCGCGATCACCCTGATCGACATCCTCCTGCGCGTCTCCGACTTCGACCTGGGGCAGACGCAGGGGTCCTGGCTCGTGCTGTCCGTGATCGCCGCCGCCCTCGTGATCTTCGGCGCCGCGTACGGTGGCACGCTCGTCTTCGAGTACGGCTTCAACGTCGAGAACGTCGAGGAGGTCTGGAAGGAGTCCGAGGAGGACCACGTCCGTCTCCCTCGCGGCGGCTCCTCGTAGCCCGCATCAGATGGCGGCGGATCGTCCGCTCGGCTACGTGACGCAGACGTCGGCGGTGTCGTCCGCGTCACCGCAGGTCGTCTACGAGACGATCTCGGACCTCCGGAACCACCTCGACTGGTCCGGCGAGCGCGCCAGCAGTCAGACGTTCAAGCTCCTGTCGATCGAGGCCCCGGACGGCCCCGCCGCGGTGGGGACGACCTTCACGTCTTCCGGTGCGGCCGACAACGGGACGTTCCACGACAGGTCCGAGGTGACGGTCGCGACCGCACCCAGCGCGTTCGTGATCGAGACCGATGCCCACCTCGATCGGAAGCGCGGGAAGCCGTGGGACGCGCACTTCGTCCATCGCTACGACGTGGCGCCCGAGGGTGAGGGCTCGCGGATCACGTACACGGAGACGATCGAGCGCGTGAACTACGTCCCCTACTGGCTCCAGCCGGGTGTGCGATCGATCTTCAGGGTCTACGTGAACCGCGCGGATCGGAAGCAGCTGGAGAACCTGGCGCGGCTCGCCGAGGAGCGTGCCGGCCGGTAGCTCAGAACTCGAGCGTGCAGTTCTCGCAGACGAACTGCGTGGCTCGATGGTTCAGGCTGTGCCCGCCGCAGCGGTGGCAGCGGCGGCACGTCCCGCCGGACGCGCAGTCGATCGGATCCGTCGTCCCCCCCGGCTGGTCCCACGTCGTCGCCGGCTCCGACGGGCGCGGGAGCTGGATCGACAGGAGCGTCATCGGGCCGTCGCCGCTCACGAAGCCGTGGGGGTGCGCGGTCGCCCGTCCGATCACGAGGCTCCCCTCGAGGGGGACCGGGTTGTCGGCGAGCAGCGCCTTCCCCGAGCCCTCGAGCACCACGACCCACTCCTCCGAGTCCGGGTGGGTGTGCGCATAGGCCGGCTGGTGCGCGGTGAACCCTTGCAGCGAGAGGTAGAACTCGTCGCCCGAGGTGATCGGGACCCGCCGGAACCCGGACGGACAGAGCGCGAGGACCTCCTCGGGATGCAT
This sequence comes from uncultured bacterium, assembly GCA_965994715.1. GTDB lineage: Bacteria > Actinomycetota > UBA4738 > UBA4738 > HRBIN12 > JAJNBA01. Next base: position 6,491 of record CBHFMJ010000021.1, read on the forward strand.
CGAGAAGACGCCGAGGTTGTCCAGGACCTCCGCGAGGTCGCCGACCGAGTGAGGCATGGGTAGCATCCTCCCGCATCGGGCCGAGGCAGCCAAACCGAGGCCGCTTCGTCCTCGACGAGGCGGGGAGGATGGCTGGATGAAGAGGAGGGGGTTCCATGACCGAGCGGTTGATCATCGTGGACCACGTGCTGTTCGTCGTCGAAGACTTCCCGGCGAGCCGGCGCCTCTACACGGCGGCCCTCGCGCCGCTCGGGATCGAGGAGCTGAATGAGGAGCCGAACTGCATCTCGTACGGCCGGGAAGATCTCGATGACTTCTCGATCTGCGAGGGGTCACCGGTCACCGTGGCCGCGCACGTGGCGTTCGATGCCGCGGACAGGTCGCAGGTGGATGCCTTCTTCGAGGCCGCGCTCGCGGCTGGCGCGACGACCCGCGGCGAACCCGGCGTCTGGATCCAGTATTCGGACCGCTACTACGGGGCGTTCGTGAACGACCTCCACGGCAACAATGTCGAAGCCGTGTTCCACAGTCCGGTGCCGATCACGGACGCCCCGGAACGCGGGGGAGCTCCCTAGTCGAGTCGACGAGCGAGAACACCTACGGTGCAGCGATCTCAGCAGATCCCCGGGTATCTCTCACATCCTCGTTTCGGTGCCCCACGTCCCGGGTAGGGGACAAGATGAAGTCCCCAACAGGCACGAATCGACCCTGTGAAGGAGGTGCCCAATGAGGACTGATCTCTGGAACTACCCGGAAGGAACGACCACACCCGTGGACATCCAAGGGTTCAAGGTGCGGGCTACCGATGGCGACATCGGCAAGATCGATGAGGCCACGTACGACGTGGGCTCGGCGTTCGTCGTCGTCGACACCGGTCCGTGGATCCTCGGCCGGAAGGTGCTGATCCCGGCCGGGATGATCGAGCGGATCGACCTCGATCGACGTGAGGTCGAGGTTCGGCTCGCGCAGGATCAGATCAAGAACGCACCTGAGCTCGACGAGGTGACCGACTACCAGTCGGACACCTACCGCGAGCAGGTCGGGACGTACTACAGCACCTACAGCTAGGTCCCGCGTTCCGTCGGAACGAGGCGAGGGCATCCGCCCTCGCCTCTTCCGTGTGCAGGAGCGTCGCACCGGCCGACCCGCTAGGTCAGTTCCTCATTCGACGCCGCGAACGCCTCGACGGCGAAGGACAGGTCCTCGCGTGTGTGCGCCGCCGAGACCTGCGCCCGGATCCGCGCCGTCCCTTTCGGGACCACGGGGTAGGAGAACCCGATCACGTAGACGCCCTTCTCGAGCATCGCCTCCGCGATCCGACCGGCGAGCGCGGCCTCGCCCAGCATCACCGGCACGATCGGATGCTCGCCGGACAGCACGTCGAGCCCGGAGGACTCCATCTCCGCCCGGAAGAACCGGGTGTTGTCCTCGAGCCGATCGCGGAGCTCCGTCGACGCCGTGAGCAGCTCGATCGCCTTCAACGATCCACCCACCACCGCGGGCGCGATCGTGTTCGAGAAGAGGTAGGGACGCGACCGTTGGCGGAGCAGCTCCACCACCTCCCGCGGACCGCTCAGGTAGCCGCCGCTCGCGCCGCCGAGCGCCTTGCCCATCGTCCCCGTGAGGATGTCGACCCGATCCATCACCCCGTGATGCTCGGGCGTGCCTCGGCCTCCCGGTCCCATGAACCCGACCGCATGAGAGTCGTCGACCATCACCATCGCGTCGTGACGGTCGGCGAGGTCGCAGATCGCCGGGAGGTCGGCGAGGTAGCCGTCCATCGAGAACACGCCGTCGGTCGCGATCAGCCGTCTCCGCGCGCCGGCCGCCTCCTTCAGCTGCGTCTCGAGGTCGTCCATGTCGTTGTTGCGGTAGCGGAATCGCTTCGCCTTCGACAGCCGGACGCCGTCGATGATGCTCGCGTGGTTCAGCTCGTCGGAGATCACCGCGTCGTCTTCACCGAGCAGCACCTCGAAGAGCCCGCCGTTCGCGTCGAAGCACGACCCGTACAGGATCGTGTCCTCCATGCCGAGGAAGGCGCTGAGCGCGTCCTCGAGGTCCTTGTGGAGCTCCTGCGTCCCGCAGATGAAGCGTACCGATGCGAGCCCGAAGCCCCACTCGTCCATCGCGGTGTGCGCGGCGGCGATCACCTCGGGGTGGTCGGCGAGCCCGAGGTAGTTGTTCGCACAGAGGTTGAGGACCTCGCCCTCGCGGCCGCGCACACCCACGCGAGCCCGCTGCGGCGACGTCAGCACCCGCTCGGGTTTCTCCAGGCCCGCTCCCCGGATCCCCTCGAGCTCGGCAGCGAGCGCCGGCCGGACGGTCTCGGTCGTCACGGCGCGTCCGTCCAGTGCAGGAGCACCTTGCCCGTCTCCCCGGTCCGGATCGCAGCGAACGCCTCCACGAACCGATCCGCCGGGAAGCGATGCGTGATCACCGGTGCGATGTCGAGGCCGCTCTGCAGCATCACCGTCATCATGTACCAGGTCTCGTACATCTCCCGGCCGTAGACGCCGCGGATCGTGAGCTGGTCGAAGATCACCGTGTTCCAGTCGATCGCGAACGGCTCCTCGGGTAGCCCCAGCATCGCGATGCTGGCTCCGTGCGACACGTTCTCGACCATGTCGCGGAGCGCGGCGGGGTTCCCGCTCATCTCGAGGCCGACGTCGAAGCCCTCCTTCATGCCCAGGGCCTCCTGCGTCTCGGCGAGCGAGCCGTCCCGGACGTCGAGGGCCACGGTCACGCCCATCGTCCGCGCGAGCTCCAGGCGGTACGGGTTCACGTCGGTGATCACGACGTAGCGCGCGCCCGCGTGCCGGACAATGGCCGCGGCCATCAGCCCGATCGGGCCGGCGCCCGTGATCAGCACGTCCTCGCCGAGGACCGGGAACTGCAGCGCGCTGTGGACGGCGTTGCCGAACGGGTCGAAGATCGCCGCCACGTCGCGGTCGATCGACGCGTCGTGGTGCCAGACGTTCGTCACCGGCAGCGCGATGAGCTCGGCGAAGGCTCCCGGGCGATTCACCCCGATCCCGCGCGCATCGGCGCACAGGTGGCGTCGGCCGGCCATGCAGTTGCGGCACCGGCCGCAGACGACGTGGCCCTCGCCGCTGACCAGATCGCCCGGCCCATAGTCCTTCACGTTGGATCCGATCTCGACGATCTCCCCCACGAACTCGTGGCCGATCACGAGCGGGACCGGGACGGCCTGCTGCGCCCACTCGTTCCATTCCTCGATGTGGAGGTCGGTCCCACAGATCCCCGTCCGATCCACGCGGATCAGGACGTCGTTGATCCCGATCTCGGGCTCCGGGACCTCCGTCATCACGAGGCCGGGCCCAGCCTCTTGCTTCACGAGGGCACGCATCCGACCGCTATCTCAGCACGACGACGGCCGGGTCGGCACGTCGGCTCGCTTTCCGGCGTCGCTACTGCCAGGTCGCGATGATGATCGCGGCGACCAGGTTGCCCACGACGTGGTAGCCGGCGTTGATCGCTCCCCAGACCATGGGCTTCGGCTTCTGGGATTCGAACTGTGCCGTGACGAAGGAGATCGCGACGGCGAACCCGATCGCGACGACCAGGCCGAGCGCGATGCCGCGCTGAAGCGTGTCGGAGCCGGTCGCCGCGGCCAGCATCCCGAGCGCGATCGCGGAGAGCATGCTTCCGACGAGCGGTGTGAGGTAGATCGCCGGGCTCGGTCGAGCGCCCTGGTCCGGGATCTCCATGCCTCCCGCGGCGGCCCATGTCTTCCCGAACAGCGGTGGCGCGTACCAGAGGGCGCCGATCGCGAAGTAGGCGAGCGCCGCCACGAGGACGGCGAGCCAGTTCAGGTCGCTCAACGAGTCGAACGTCACGGATCCTCCTCTCGGGACGGTTCCGGCGCTGAGCGTACCGCGGCTGCCTCTCCCGCCGGCGACGCGATCGCGCCGGATTGCTCGCCGGGCCGTGCGGGTAGGGGAAGAGGTGCGGCTCGAACGAGAGGTGAAGCTCGAGATGCAGATCCGCACCAGCGAAGCTTCGTGGGAAGGCCCCCTGAAGGAGGGCAAGGGTCGATTCTGGACCGAGAGCGGTGAGGTCTCCGGCGTCTTCACCGTCCCCACCCGATTCGAGGACCGGCCCGGGACGAATCCGGAGGAGCTGATCGGGGCCGCCCTCGCGAGCTGCTTCTCGATGGCACTGGCGGGCGATCTCGGCCGCGCGGGCCACGCTCCGGAGGCGGTCCGCACCGTGGCGATGGTCCATCTGGACAAGGGTGAGGATGGGTTCGCGATCACCGGCATCGATCTCGACGCCGAGGCCACGGTTCCCGAGATCGATGCGTCCGAGCTGGAGTCGATCGCGCGGTCGACGAAGGAGAACTGTCCGGTCGGCAAGGCATTCGCCGCCGTGCCGATCACGCTCCGCATCAGACTGGGCCGATAGCCTCCCGGGCCCGCCGGCTCCTCCCCGTAAGCTCCGTAGCCGTGAGCAGCACCGATCACCGGGTGATCGTCGGCCAGACGGGGCAGAACGTGCTCGGGCTCGGTATCGGCGCGGTCGCGACGTTCGTCGCGCAGGTGCTGATCACGAACGCGCTCGGCGACCAAGCGTTCGGTGTCGTCACCCTCAGCACACAGGCTGCGTTCATCGCCGCGGCGGCCACACGATTCGGGATGGACGTCGCGAACGTGCGGCTGGTGGCGATCCTCGACGGCCGCGGTGAGGTCGCGCGAGCCCGAGGGCTCGTCCGGCGCTCGGCAGCGATCGCCGCCGCCGTCTCGGTGCCGCTGGCGGCCGCTGCGTTCCTCTCGGCGGGATGGCTCGCGGAACGATTCACGGCGGTCCCGGCGCTCGCCGAGCCCGCCTTCCGAGCGGCCGCCGTGACGGTCCCCTTCGCCGCGCTCGCCTTCGTCTACATGGGGGCCACGCGCGGACTGAAGATCATGCGGTACACGCTGTACTCGCAATGGATCGCGCAGCCGATCGGCTGGATCGTGCTGACGCTCCTGTTCTGGGTGTGGGCGGAGACAGCGGGTGCCACGACGCTGGCGTTCGGGGCGTCGTGGGCACTCGCCCTGGCGATCGCCCTCGTGGGATGGGCTCGCGAGCGCCGGCGATTCCCCGGGGGCGACCTCGTCGGCGAGGGGATCGTGGAAGAGCGCGTGGGCGCGCTCCTCCGGTTCGGTGCGCTCCGCGCGCCGGCGACGCTCTTCGCGCAGCTGATCTTCTGGACCGATCTGTTCGTGCTGTCGGTGCTTTGGAGCGACCGGGGGGCGGCTGGCGCCTCGCGGGTGGGGGTCTACGGGGCCGTGCTTCGAGCCGGACAGGCGCTGTTCCTGTTCCTCACGTCGGTGTCGCTGACGTTCAGCCCGTTCGTGGCCGACCTCCACCATCGAGGTGAGCGTGCGCGTCTGGACGGCCTCTACAAGAACGTGACGCGGTGGACGCTGGCAGCGACGATCCCGGTGCTGCTGGTGCTGGGGATCCTGCCGGAGGAGACGCTGCGGATCTTCGGTCCGGAGTTCGCGAGCGGCGCGGGCGCGCTGCGGATCCTCATCATCGGGATGATCGTGCCGGTGATGGTCGGGACAGTGGGGTTCATCTTGATCATGGCGGGACGCACGGGATGGGATCTCGTCGTGTACCTCGCCAGCTTCACGATCGACATCGGCGTGGCGCTGCTGCTCGCGGGTCCGGCCAACCTCGGGATCCGCGGCGCGGCGATCGCTCAAGCCCTCACGCTGTGGTTCTCGGCCACGGCCCGGCTCCTCCTGGTGCGGCGGTTCCTGGGGATCTGGCCGTTCGATGGCGCCTGGCTCCGATTGGCGGTGCCGACCGCGCTGGGAGCACTCACGATGTGGCTCGCCCACGCCGCGATGCCGAACGACCGATGGTTCCTCGACCTGCTCGTCTCGGCGGGCGTGGGCGCCGCCGTCTACACGGGGTCGTTGCTGGCGTTCGGGCTCTCGCCCACCGAGCGCGCCGCCGCGATCCGCGTCATCCTCCGCCGGCCCACGGCGGCGGCTCCCTGATCGCGAAGAAGTCGACGAGGCCGTCGGGCGCCGGTCGGAGGACGCCCAGGAGCGTGAGGTCGTGCATGCAGAGGTCGGCGACGTCGACGTCCGGGTCGGCGAGGCCCACGACGAGGTGCATCCCGCACGCCGAGGCGAGCCTGATGAGCGTGTTCACGCTGGGAACCTGTCGTCCGGACTCCAGGCGGGCGATCGCCGGCTGGGAGGTCCGTGACCGGCGCGCGAGCCTGTTCTGTGATAGGCCGGCGAGCTCACGCAGGGTCAGAACGACGTAGCTGAGTCCGATCGAATGCCCGATCCCGGGAGGCGCGTACCAGGGAGGAGTCGATCGCTTCGGTCGACGAGACGCCGCGACGGATGGCGGCGGTCCATACCGGAACTGCGATGGCAGTCGCTGCGCCGGTTCCGCCTCGCGAGCCCATGACGGCATCGATTTGGCCCCGTCTGCCACCTCGGCCCATGACGACTCCGATAGAGGCCTGCCCGCAAGCCCCCGCGGGCGGCCTTTCCATCTCAAGATCGGTATGGGCGTCGGACATGGGCGCTTCTCCCTCCGGCGGATCAATGGGGGAGGGAGCGAGAACAACCGAACCCTAGATCGAGGCAGCGACACGCGACCCGCGGACTACGCCGGGTCGGCCGTCTGGCGCTCGGCGCGTCGCCGGGCGAGCTCGTCCTCGATGTCCGGCAACGTGATGAGTCGGTCTTGCAGCTCCGTGAGCGATCGCTTGTAGTCGTCCGCGAGCGCCTTCAATTCCGACGTCCGCCTCTGCGCGAGCTCCATCTCGGACTGCGCCCGGTCGCGCTTCGCGGCGAGCTCGTTCACCTCCGTCTGGAGCTCGCCGATGCGCCACGTGAGCAGACCGGTGCGAGCTGCGTCGCCCGCCGCCTTGGTCGTCACCTCCTGATACTGGGTGTCGAGCGCCGCGGACATCCGTCGCTTCATCCGGCGGTCCCGTACGAACGCCACCGCGATCGTCCAGGCGAGCCCGGCGGACGCCGCGAGTCCGCAGAGGATGAGGATCCCCGGCCGGGTTCCGGGGGCGATCAGTGTGCGTCCGAGGAACACGATCGTTCCGTCGGGCGTGCGTGTGCTCTCGATGATCGTGTCCACCACGCAGGCGGTCCAGGCCGTGGCGAGGATCATGGCGAAGTACGCGGCCATCAGCGGTCGTGCTCCCTGTTCGGGGGGACGTGCGGAAGCTGCTCGGAGCGTCGCATCGGCTCTGACCTCGCGTCAATAGCGCATCTGGATGAGGAGACGTACACCACCGGCACTCACCACGAGCTGCCCGCCAGTCGCTCCGCGGCCTCCAATGCCCTTGCGACCGCGTCCGCCGGGTCGCTCGCTCGCTGGAGGGGATCACCGGGGAGTCCCTCGAGGTCGAGGGACCACGTGCCGAGCCCCACCACCGGCTTGCCCATCTTGAGGGCGAGGGCGATCTCGGACAGCGTCCCGAACTCGCCCCCCACCGCGATCACCGCGTCGGCGGCCCGGGCGACGCTCGCGTGGCGCGCCTCGCCGAGGCCCGTGGCGATCCGCCCCGTAAGGTGCGCCGAGGCGTGGCAGCGGTCCTCACCGGGGAGGATCCCCACCGAGGTGCCGCCGGACGCCTCGCAGCCTCGCGCGGCGGCGTCCATGACCCCGCCGAGCCCGCCGCAGACGAGCACGGCGCCGGCCTCGGCCAGTCGCCGGCCGATCTCCTCTCCGGCCGCCATCTCGTCGTCGGATGCCTGACCCGCACCGATCACCGAGATGTACGGGCCCTCGCTCACGGTCGGAGTATCGCAGCCCCGGCCGGTGGCTCAGCCCCAGGTGACGCCGAGGATCGCAGCCAGGAGCGCGGCGGCCGCCGGCTTGTCGAGCGGCTCGTTGCCGTTGCCGCACTTGGGGCTCTGGACGCACGACGGGCACCCGAGCGAGCACGGGCATTGCCGGATCGTCTCGAGCGTCGCCTCGAGGAGACGCCCGATGTGTCGGAACCCTCGCTCGCTGATCCCGGCGCCTCCCGGGTAGGCGTCATGGATGAAGATCGTCGTCAGCCCCGTGTCCTGATGGAGCGGTGTGGAGACGCCGCCCAGGTCCCAGCGATCGCACGTGGCGATCAACGGCATCAGGCCGATCGCGGCGTGCTCGGCCGCGTGGATCGCGCCGGCCAGCTGCCGGGGCGTGATCGCGGCCTTCGCGATCACCTTCGGGGTGATCGTGAGCCAGAGCGATCGCGTCTCCAGCCGTTGCGCCGGGAGCGCGAGCGCCTCCTCGTCCACGACCTCGTTCGTCGAGACGAGCTTCCGGACGAAGCCCACGACCTGATCGGTCACCAGCACGTCCCCGAACGAGACCTCCACCTCCTCGAGAGTCACCCGCTCGAGCTCGCCGACGATCTCGATGTCGGTGATCGTGCGCGCCTGCGTGTAGTAGTCGGGATCGGCGGCCTTCACGGCGGCCACCCCTCGATCCAGGTGGAGCTCCGTGACGAGGTACTGCTCACCCATGTGGAGGTAGACGGCGCCCGGATGGAGCGTGCCGAACGCGCGATGCTCGTCCGCGGTCCCGATCACCTCCCCGGTGTCGGCGTTCACGATCGTGTAGACGGTGCCGGCTCCGGCGCGCACGTCCACCCCTCGGTGTGGCGACTCGCGTCCGGCGTCGTGCCAGGCGTCTCGGCGGCGCGTGAGCTCCCCCCGCTCGCCCATCCGCTCGAGCGCGGCTCCCGTGTCTGCTCCGAAATACGCTTGGTCCTCGTCC
>CBHFMJ010000022.1:0-14429 GCA_965994715.1 uncultured bacterium
CAGGTAAGGCCCCTCGCAGACCACGAGGTTGATAGGCGGGAAGTGGAAGCACGGCAACGTGTGGAGCTGACCCGTACTAATAGGCCGAGGACTTGACTCTCGCTCGCGCTCGCTATCGTGTTCCGAGCTCTGCTCGGGGCGCATCCTCGCTTCCGTCTCGACCGCACGACGACCCTTCCGAGGGCGATCCGGCGGTCGGGACAGGCTGTTTCGGTGGCCATGGCGGAGGGGGAACACCCGGTCCCATCTCGAACCCGGAAGTTAAGCCCTCCAGCGCCGATGGTACTGCTCTGGAGACGGAGTGGGAGAGTAGGTCGCTGCCGAGACTTCGTACGAACGGGCCGCCCGCGAGGGCGGCCCGTTCGCGTTTCCGTAGGCTTGCGCCCATGTCCGGCGCGTTCCGTCAGAAGGGGCGTGGGGGCCATCGGGCCGCCACGCCGATCACCGCCCTCCCGCGGCCGATCCAGGACGAGGTCCGCCGGACCGCGCCACCGGGCAAGGATCGCGAGGCGATGTCTCGCCTGGGACGGGCGATCGAGCTGCTCGATCGCGATGATCCCAAGGGCGCGGCGGCCGAGGCCGAGAAAGCGAAAGCCCTCGCACCCCGCTCCGGCGCGGTGCGAGAGGTGCTCGGGCTCGCGATGTACGGGCTCGGGAGGTGGCAGGAGGCGCTTACGGAGCTGAAGGCGTACAAGCGGATCAGCGGCCGCACCGACCAGAACCATCTGATCGCCGACAGCCTGCGAGGGCTCGGCCGGCCGAAGGAGGCGGTGCCTCTGGCCGAGGAGGTCCTCCGGGTCAAGGGTGTCCCCAACGAGGCGAAGGCCGAGGCTGTGATCGTCGCCGCCTCGGCCCTGGCGGATCAGGGCCGGTTCGCCGAGGCGCTCGCGTTCCTGGGCCGGGCGAAGACCCGGGACGACCGATCCGAGGGATACACGCTGCGTCTCTGGTACGTGAAGGGCGACATCCTCGCGCGGGCGGGCAGGAAGCAGGAGGCCGCGAAGGAGTTCCGCAGGATCATGCAGCACGACCCGAGCGCGTACGACGCGGCGGAGCGCCTGGCCGAGGTCAGCTAGCTTCCCTCGGATCGGACTCCCGCGCTGCTCGGTCTCGGCGCTTCTCCCAGTAGCGAGCCAGGCCCTGCGCGTTCATGCGGATGCTGGAGAGCAGTCGGAGCCGATCCTCGAGCGTCTCCAGGTCGAGACCCGCCTCTGCTCCCGTCTCGATGTCGGCCAGGGCGGCGGACTCGAGGCGAGCGACCAGTTCGTCGGGATCATTCCCGTCACGCACGCCCTGCTGTACGACGCCCGCCCAGTCGCGCACCCGGCGGATCGCGAGGTCGCAGGTCGCGTCCACCTCCTCGAGGGGCCCGAAGTGCGCGAACAGGAGGACCGAGCGGGCGGCCCGACGGATGCGCTCGATCGAGTCGACGTACCGCTCGAGGTCGAACTCGGGAGGCGGTGTGGCCGGCCGGAGCACCGGAAGGTCGGGCACGTGGATCCCGAGGGCATCGCCTGTGAAGACCGACCCGGTGCGCGAGTCGACGAGCGCCACATGATGCGACGCATGCCCCGGTGTCTCGAGGACGAGGAGGTCGCGGTCGCCGAGTGCGATCGTGTCCGCGTCCTCCAGAGAGCGAACGCGGCCGCTCGCGACGGGCTCGGTCGGTCCGAAGAGCTCGCGCATCTCGGCCTCCCCCCAGACGCGGACGGTGCTCGCCACCAGTCGCGCCGGGTCGACGAGATGGGGTGCGCCGCGCTGGTGCACCCAGACCGCGGCGCTCGGGAAGCGCTCCGCGAGCCGGCCGACGCCGCCCGCGTGATCGAGGTGGATGTGCGTGAGCACGATGTGGGCGAGCTCGTCGGGGGCCACGCCGAGCGAGTGGAGCGCGTCGGTGACCGGTTCGACCGACGTCCCCGGTCCTGTCTCGACCAGCGCCGTCTCCCTGGCCTCGAGGAGGTAGGCGGCCGTGTAACGCGCCCGGCCCCCCATGAAGGTGTCGATCGCGGTGATCCCGTCGGCGACCGGGAACACGACCGGCTGGGGACGCTCCATCCGACCAGTGTCGCAGGCCGTGTCGGTGGCGGGAGATACCGTCGCCGTTCCCCCGGAAGGAGGCACGAAGTGGGGGCAGACATCGTGACGGTGAACGTCGTCGTGCTCGCGGGTACGGTCGCCGCGGATCCGGTGCAGAGGCGGATGCCGTCGGGAGACGAGGTCACGGAGCTCCGATTGTCCGTTCCGGAGGCGGGACGACGCCTCCTCCCTCTCCCGGTCGCGGCGTGGCATGCCACGGTCGGAGCGGGCACCGTCGACGGGATCGCCAAGGGAGACGCCGTGCTCGTGCACGGGCAGCTCGTTCGACGGTTCTATCGGAGTGGCGCAGGAGCGCGGAGCCTGACGGAGGTGGTGGCCACCGGGATCAAGAAGCTCGAGCAGCCCGCCGCCTGACGACGCGATCGTCCAGCCCGGCCACGTTGCGCCTTCCCGCTGCTAACGTCGAGCGGACACGACGGGGACTCCCGCCGCGTCCGGTCGGGGCCGAAGGACGGGTGACGGTGCACGCGGACAACGAGCAACGCTCGGCGTACGACCTGTACGCGCGCGGTCGGTCGATGCTCGCAGGCGGCCACCCCCACCAGGCCGTGATGCTGTTGTCACAGGCGAAGCTGCTGGAGCCGGAGAAGGCGTCGATCCGCGAGGCGCTCGGACGCGCCCTCTACGCGTGTGGCCGAGCGTCACGCGCTCGGCGCGAGTTCGCGAAAGCGGTCCAGCTCGACCCGTCCGATGACTACGCCCACTTCGCGCTCGCCCTGGCGTGCGAGCGTACGGGCCAGCGCTCGCGAGCCCGAGGGCACGCGAAGCTGGCGGTCGTCCTGCGGCCCGACGTGCCCGACTACGTCCGGGCGCTCGAGCGGCTGTCTGCCTGACGCGTGCTCGCCGATCCGTACGACGCGATCCTGCTCGATCTGGACGGCGTTCTGTACCGATGGCCTGAACCGATCCCGGGAGCCGCCGACACGATCGCGACCCTCCGCGACGTGGGGAAGCGGGTGGCTTTCGTCACGAACAACGCCAGCCGGACGCCCGAAGAGGTCGCGGAGCGGCTCGCGTCGGTCGGCGTGCGCGCCGAGCCGAGGGAGGTGGTGACGTCGGCACTCGCCACCGCCGCGGCGCTGTGCGAGCGAGGCGTGCGGTCGGCGTTCGTGGTCGGTGAGGGGGGGCTGGTCGTCGCGCTGCAGGACGAGGGGATCCGGGTCGTGGACGGACCGGCCGAGGACGTCGGGGTCGTCGTCGTGGGGTTCGATCGCTGCGTCACGTACTCGAAGCTGAAGGACGCGTCGGTGCTCGTGGCGCGCGGGGTCCCGCTGATCGCGTCGAACGCCGATGCGTCCTTCCCGGCCCCGAACGGTGAGGCGTGGCCCGGTGCCGGTGCCCTGGTCGCGGCGATCGAGACGACCACCGGCGCAGCGGCGGAACTGATCGGCAAGCCGGAGGCACCTCTGCTGGAGCTCGCGCTCGACGCGGCGGGTGGGGGACGCCCGCTCGTCGTGGGCGATCGCCTGGATACCGACGTCGCGGGCGCGGTACGACTCGGCTGGGACTCGGTGCTCGTGCTCACGGGTTCGACGCGAAGCGAGGACGTGGGGCGATCCGAATGGAAGCCCACGTTCGTCGTGGACAGCGTGGCCGACCTGGTGTGAGCGGTCCTCGCCCAGGTGGCGCGGGGGTATCCTGCGTCCACGACAGCGAACGGAAGGACAGATCTCATGGTGCTCGACGACGTCAGGAAAGCGCTCGAATCGATGATCGGCCTCACGCCTGCCAAGGCACAGGAGCTCGCGAAGCGGTACCTCGAGCCTGGAGCCGCGAAGGACCAGGTCTCGAAGACAGCCGGCGACCTGCTCCGCGTGCAACAGCGCCTTCGGGACGCGGTCCGGAAGGAAGTCACCTCGCAGATGAAGTCGATGGGCGTGGCGACGCAGGACGATCTCGATGCACTCCGCAAGCGGGTGCGCGATCTTGAGCGGCGCGCCGGTATGACCGCGTCCGGTCGGAAGAAGACGGCCGCCCGGAAGAAGACGGCCGCGAAGCGGACGTCGGGCTCCGGGACGTCGTCGACGACGGCCGCGTCGTCGGCCTCGTCCTGACGGACGCGTGGGTCGGCGCCCCCTCGACCTCGAGCTCGTACGTCGGGGCCTGGCACCCAGCCGAGCGGAGGCACAGGAGGCGGTCCGGACCGGACAGGTGACGGTGCGAGGCGCACCGGCCACCAAGAGCACGACACTCGTAAGTGCCGACGAGGCGCTCGTCGTCGCGGGCCCCGGGCGGCCGTTCGTCTCCCGCGGTGGGGCGAAGCTGGCCGCGGCCCTCGACGCGTTCGCGATCGACCCCTCGGGGCGTGACTGTCTCGATGCGGGCGCATCGACGGGAGGCTTCACGGATTGCTTGCTCCAGCGCGGCGCGCGACACGTCGTCGCCGTCGACGTCGGCTACGGCCAGCTCGCTTGGGGGCTTCGGACGGATCCGCGGGTGACGGTGCTCGATCGGACGAACGTTCGAGAGCTCGACCGGGAAGTGCTCCCGTACCTGGCCTCGCTCGTGACGGCAGACCTCGCGTTCACCTCGCTCCGCACCGTGGTGCGGCGGCTGGTCGACGTGGCGGATCGGGGGGCGGACCTCGTCCTCCTGGTCAAGCCGCAGTTCGAGGCGCCGCGGGCGGAGGTGGGAGCCGGTGGCGTGGTCACGGATCCTGACGTCTGGCGTCGCGCGATCGGCGTGGTGGCCGATGCGGCGGCGGAAGCCGGGGCCCCCGCAGCCGGGGTGATCCCGTCACCGATCACGGGTCCTGCCGGCAACGTCGAGTTCCTGCTGCGCGCCACGATCGGCGGCCCGCGGGCCCACCTCGGCGTGGATGTCGCCATCGGCGCTGCCCGGGAGCTGACGAACGCGTGAGCGTCGTCGCCTTCGTCGTCCACGAGGGTCGCGCTTCGGCGGTCGAGACCGCTGAGTCGCTCCGCCGCGACCTGCAGGCGGAGTCCGTGGACACGCGGATCGCCCGCGGGCCGGACGACGTGCGCGAGGAGCGACCGGACCTGGTGGTTTCCGTGGGAGGGGACGGGACGTTCCTGCGAGCCGCGCGGGTCGCGGCAGAGGCGGACTGCCCGGTCCTGGGCGTCAAGGTGGGCCGGCTCGGCTTCCTCACGGAGATCGAGCCGGGGCCCGACGCGATGGTGCTGATCCGCGCCGCCCTCGACGGGCGCGCCCGGGTGGAGGAGCGGCTCGCGGTGATGGCCGAGCCCGCGGACGGGAACCCGTTCGCGACCCAGTGGGCGATGAACGAGATCATGGTCGAGAAGTGGACGCGCCACCGTCTCGTTCGGCTCGCGGTGCACGTAGGCGACGAGTACGTCACCACGTTCTCGGCCGACGGGGTGATCGTCGCGACCCCCACGGGATCGACCGCGTACTCGTTCTCGGCCCGCGGGCCGATCGTCAGCCCCGGCGTCCCCTGCCTGGTGGTGACGCCGATCGCCGCGCACATGGTGTTCGATCGATCGTTCGTGCTCGGCGCCGGACAGGTCGTGGTCCTGGAGGTGGTGGGGGACGAACCCGGTGTCCTGTCCGCCGATGGACGGGAGGGGATCGAGCTCCCGGTGGGGTCGAGGATCCGGATCCTGGCCGCGCCGAGTCCCGCACGTCTCGTGTCGAAGGACGACGCTCCGGGCTTCCTCACTCGGGTCCGGGACAAGTTCGACCTTCCGGGCGATCCGCCCGGAACGAGGGCACCCGATGTCGGGGGAGGCCGTTAGCATCCCGACCGTGCTGCGCGAGCTCCACATCAGCGGCCTCGGGGTGATCGCCGATCTCGAGCTCGAGCTCGCGCCCGGACTGAACGTCCTCACCGGGGAGACGGGGGCCGGCAAGACGATGGTGACGGTGGGGCTGCTGCTGGCCTTGGGCGAGCGGGGCTCCGCCGCACTCGTCCGGGAGGATGCGCGGGCTGCCCGGGTCCAGGCGCGGTTCGACGCCATCGACGGTGCCGGCGACTGGGCGGAGGACGGTGAGGTGATCCTTGCGCGGTCGATCGCCCGGGACGGGAGATCGACGGCCCGGATCGGAGGTCAGCTCGCGACGGCGTCGGCGCTCGCCGAGCTCGGCGCCGGACTCGTCGAGCACCACGGGCAGGGTCAGACGCAGCGCCTGCTGGCGCCCACCGTCCAGACCGGTTTCCTGGACCGGTACGCGGGAAACGCGCACGTGGTGGCGCTCGGCACCTATCGCGAGGCGTACGAGCGGTTGCGGAGCGTCGCCACCGAGCTCGACGCGCTGCGTGAGGCGGCCCGGGATCGCGAGCGAGAGCTCGATCTCCTGGCGTATCAGGTGCACGAGATCGAGACCGTCGGACCACGGGACGGCGAGACCGAGGAGCTCACCGCCGAGGAAGGGCGGCTGGCGCACGTCGAGCGCCTGATGGAACAAGCGTCCGCCGCGGAGCACGCCCTGACCGGTGAGGATGGGATCGCCGACGACGCGGCGTCCCTCGCGTCGCTGTTGGAGAGCGCGTCGGACCTCGACCCCTCGGCACGCGAGGTGGCGGATCGGGCACGGGGGATCGCCGCCGAGATCGCGGAGCTCGCCCGAGACGTCCGCGCGTACGCGGAAGTCCTCCTGCCCGACCCCGAGCGGCTGGAGGCCGTACGGGATCGCGTCGCGGCGCTCAAGCAGCTGCAGCGCAAGTACGGCCCCACCGATGCGGACGTCGTCGCGTTCCTGACCGCGTCCGCGGAGCAGCTGCGGACCCTCGCCGGCGCCGACGAGCGGGTCGCGGAGCTGGAGGCGGAGCTCGAGGTCGCTTCCGCGACCGCCCGGGATCGCGCGGCCATCGTGACCGCGGGGCGTACCAGCGCCGCGCCCGCCCTCGCGCTCGCGGTGCGCTCGGAGCTCGAGGAGCTCGGGATGCCGGGGGCCGATTTCGAGGCCCGGCTCCTCACGCTCGACGAACCCGGCCCCGGCGGGGCCGAACGCGCGGAGCTGTGGCTCTCGGCATCCCCGGGTCAACCCGCGCGCCCGCTCGCCAGGGCTGCGTCGGGCGGCGAGCTGTCCCGCGTGCTGCTGGCCTGCCGGAGCGTGCTCGCCGATCTCGACGAGGTCGGCACGCTGGTCTTCGACGAGGTCGACGCCGGGATCGGGGGGCAGGCCGGCCTCGCCGTCGGCCGTCGCCTGGCTCGTCTCGCCGCGGGTCGCCAGGTGCTGGTGGTGACCCACTTGCCGCAGATCGCGTGCTTCGCGGACCGTCACCTGCGCGTCACCAAAGAACACGGCTCGGCATCGGTCCAGCTGCTGGACGGGCCGAGCCGGACGGAGGAGCTCTCGCGGATGCTCGCCGGTCTCGCGGGCAGCGAGAGCGCCGTCACCCACGCGGAGGAGCTCCTGGCCGAGGCCGAACGCCTCCGCGAGGGGTCCGCCTCCCTCGGCAGGGCGGGCGCCGTCACCTGAGGCCCGGTCTCGGCTACCCTCGAACCCATCCGAGGGACGGCCGGGGACGGTCCCGGGCCGGGGAAGGGACCACTGGCTTCCAAGCTACTTCGGCGTCGTACGGCCCGCACCCGTCACCCGGCGGGGGGAAGGGCGAGGATCGATCGTCGAACGAAGGAGCTCGTCACCCGGATCGAGCCCGGGGACGTGGCCGTGATCGATCACGAGGACCTCGACCGGGTCGCGGCGGAGGCGCTCGTCCGGGTGGGGGTGGCCGCCGTGGTCAACGCCGCGCCCTCGATCAGCGGCCGGTACCCCAACCTCGGGCCGATGATCCTCGAGGATGCCGGCGTGCCACTGATCGACCGGGTCGGCACGTTGGTGCTCCAGAAGATCCGCGAGGGTGATCCGGTGCGCCTCGAGCACGATCGCGTCTTCTCCGGGGACCGACTCGTCGGCGTCGGGATCCGACAGGACCGTGGGTCGATCCGGGAGGCGATGGAGTCGGCTCGAGAGGCCCTCGACGACCGGTTCGAAGGATTCGCGAAGAACACCTTGGAGTACATGCGCGAGGAGCGCGATCTGCTGTTCGGCGGCGCCGGCCTCCCGGAGCTCAGCCACTCGCTCGCCGGGCGACATGTCCTCGTCGTGGTCCGGGGCACCAGCTACCGGGAGGATCTGGCGGCACTGCGTTCCTACATCCGGGACGTCCGGCCGGTCCTCGTCGGTGTGGACGGCGGGGCCGATGCACTGCTCGACGCGGGCCATGTGCCGGACGTCGTGATCGGAGACATGGACAGCATCTCGGATCGAGCGCTCGATCTGATCCGCCGCCAGCGACGGGCCACGACGGAGGTCGTGCTCCATGCGTACCCCGACGGCCGTGCGCCCGGGCGAGCTCGCCTGGAGCGGCTCGGGATCCCGTACGTGGAGGTGCGCTCGGCGGGCACGAGCGAGGACGTCGCGTTCCTCCTCGCGCACGAGCAGCGGGCGGAGCTCATCGTTGCCGTGGGCACGCACGGGAACCTCCGGGAGTTCCTGGACAAGGGCCGCCGAGGGATGTCCTCGACGTTCCTCGTTCGGTTGCGCGTGGGAGAGATCCTGATGGACGCGAAAGGCGTGGCCCGCCTGTACCCGAGCCGTGCTCGGGTCCGGGACGTGGTGATCTTGGTCGGGGCCGTGCTCATCACGTTCGGTCTGATGCTCTTCGCGTCACGCGGTCTCCGTCTCTACGTGGATCAGACGCTCGACGACTTCGTGGATCTGCTGCAGGGGATCCTGTGATCTCCTGGCGCTACCACGTCGTCTCGATCGTGGCGGTGATACTTGCGTTCGGGCTCGGGATCCTGGCGGGAACATCGGTCGTCGGCGATCGGTTCGCTGCTGACTTGCAGCTCAACTACGACGAGGCGATCCGTGAGCGGGACGCGGCTCTCGACATGGTCGCGCTTCGGCAGCGATTCGCCGATGGCCTGGGGCCGACCCTCCGCGACGGTGTGCTCACCGGCGAGGAAGCGGTGGTGGTCACGGTGGAGGGGGTCGACGGCCCGGCCCAGATCGCCGTCGACGAGCTCACGGCGGCAGGTGTCGACGTCCTCGCCATGCTCACGATCGATCGGCGGCTCACCGATGTGCCGGAGGACGACACGGTGTCGGTGATCGAGGAGATCCTCGGCGTCACCGGGACGGACCCGGACTCCCTCGAGGCGCGGATCGCGGACGCGTTGGCCGTTCGGCTGGCCGTGGGACCGGACGGGGACACGGACCTGCTTGGCGCCCTCCTCGCCGCCGGGCTCATCACGGCCGATCGAGACCTCGACGAGGACGCCCTTCCTGGCATCGGCGGTGCTGGACAACTCGTGGTGGTCGCCGCGGGCGGCCGCTCGCCGGATCGCGTCTCTCCCCAGACGCTCCTCGTCCCATTCTTCGAACGCCTTGTCCAGCTCGGCGCCCCGACGTCGGCAGTCGGCCCGACCGACGACCCCTTCGGTCTCGTCTCGGCGATCCGGGAGGCGCCCGGCATCGCCGATTGCGCCTCGGTCACGGTCGATGACCTCGATCTCGAGGGGATCGGCGGCATCACGATGGTGATGGGGATCGAGCAGCTCCTCGCCGACGACGATCCCGCGTTCCGGCCCGGCGGCGACTACGGGTTCGGGGGCGACGCGATGATGGTCGTTCCGGGGGGCGACGAGCCGCCGCCATCCTGTCGAGCCTGATGGAGCGTCAGGTCGTGGCGCTCGTGGCCGCGCACGAGGAATCGGAGCGCGTCGCCAGCACCGTCTCCGCGCTCCACACTCTGGTCGACGAAGTGATCGTGGTGGATGACGGCTCCACGGACGCGACGAGCTCGGCCGCGCTCCTCGCCGGCGCGACGGTCCTGCGCGCGTCCCAACGCCTCGGGAAGGGCCGTGCGATCGAGGAGGCGCTGGGTCGTCTCCCGGGGTCGGCCGTGTGGCTGCTCGCCGACGCCGATCTGGCCGAGAGCGCAGCGCTCCTCGGTCCGCTGATCGGCGCGGTCAGGGAGGGCCGGGCCGATATCGCGATCGCGGTCTTCCCGAAGCTCGCCGGAGGAGGGTTCGGGATCGTGAAGCGGTTCGCCGCCCGTTCGATCCGCGCCCTCTGCGGGTGGGAGACGCGAGCGCCGCTGTCCGGACAACGCGCGCTCACCGCCTACGGCCTGACCGCCGTCCGCCCGCTCGCTCCCGGGTTCGGCCTCGAGGTGGGGATGACGATCGACGCGGTCCGCTCCGGCCTACGGGTGATCGAGATCCCCGTGGAGGGATTGACCCACCGTCCGACCGGGCGCGGCCCCCGTGGGTTCGCGCATCGTGCGCGCCAAGGGGTCGACATCGTCGGAGCGGTCGTCGCGCGAGCCGTGCCCGGACTGCCTCGGCGCCGGAGGTCCTGATCGAGCCGGCGGCGGTGGTCGCGTGGTTCGCGGGGGGCCTGGCGCTCGCCTGGATCGGCTGGCTGGGAGCCCGCAGAGCGGGCGCTCGCTGGTGGAAGGAGAACCGCCGGGGCCGCGTGATCCCCGCCACGCTGGGCTGGGCGGTCGCGATGGGGGCGGCGGGGCTCGCGCTCGTGGTCGTCCGGCAGATCGACGCCGACGGGGTGCGAGATTCCCAGGCCGGCGAGCTCCTCGGGGCGGGGATCGTGTTCCTGGCCGGCGTGGTGGACGACGGCTTCGGGGGAGCGGAGCGTGGCCTCCGCGGGCACCTGCGCGCCCTCCTCGCCGGTCGGCTCACCACCGGGAGCGTGAAGCTCGCGGCCGCCGTCCTCGCCGCGGCGATCACCGTGGCGTGGACCCCGCGAGAGCACCTGTGGGCGAACCTCCTCGCGCTGATCGCGATCGCCGGCTGCACGAACGTCTGGAACGGCCTCGACGTGGCCCCCGGTCGGGCGCTCAAAGGGTTCCTCGTCGTCGCGGTCGTGCTCCTCGTCGTCGATCTGAGGGCGTTCCTCCTCGTGTGCACGGGCGCCGCGTGCGCGGTCCTGGCTCCCGACCTGCGCGAGCGCGGGATGCTCGGCGACTCGGGCGCGAACCTCCTCGGCTTCCTCGCCGGAGCGGAGATCGTGCGGCGCCTCCCCGAGATCTGGCTGCTGCCGGCCGCCCTGGTCGTCATCGGGCTCAACGTGCTCGCGGAGACCGTCACGTTCTCGAAGACGGTCGAAACGGTCCCTCCGCTCCGATGGTTCGATCGCCTCGGTCGGCTGCCGGACGCAACTTCGTGAGCGGAACGGGCGGTCCCGTCGGTCCGGTCTGTTAGAGTCGCTTCCCGTGGTCGATGAGACGAGGTTCATCTTCGTCACGGGCGGAGTCGCTTCCGGACTCGGCAAGGGCATCACCACCGCCTCCCTCGGCCGCCTCTTCAAAGCCCGTGGCCAGAAGGTGCTCGTCCAGAAGCTTGACCCGTACATCAACGTCGATCCGGGCACGATGAACCCGTTCGAGCACGGCGAGGTGTTCGTGCTCGACGACGGTGCCGAGACCGACCTCGACCTCGGCCACTACGAGCGGTTCCTCGATCAGGACCTCCATCGCGGGTCGAACTTCACCACCGGAGCCGTCTACTCGAGCGTCCTGGCCAAGGAGCGACGCGGCGACTACCTCGGGAAGACGGTCCAGGTGATCCCGCACATCACCGACGAGATCAAGGAGCGCATCCGCGCTCTCGCGGAGACCGAGCAGGCCGACATCCAGATCGTGGAGATCGGCGGCACGGTCGGTGACATCGAATCCCTCCCGTTCCTCGAGGCGGTCCGCCAGCTCCGCAACGAGATCGGTCGCGACCGGTGCGCGTTCGTGCACGTCTCGCTGATGCCGTACATCGGACCGTCGGGGGAGATCAAGACCAAGCCCACCCAGCACTCCGTGAAGGAGCTGCGGTCCCTCGGTCTCCAGCCGGACGCGATCGTCTGCCGGAGCGATCGACCGATCGGGCGCAACCTGAAGGAGAAGATCTCGCTCCTGTGTGACGTGCCGATCAGCGGAGTGATCAGCGCGCCGGACGCGAGGTCGATCTACGAGGTCCCGCTCACGTTGCATCAGGAGGGCCTGGACGCGGAGCTCGCCAAGCATCTCGGGATCGACGGCGAACCCGACCTCGCCGAATGGCAGGACCTCGTCGCGAAGGTCCGCGCGGCGACCGACCCCGTTCGGATCGCCGTCGTCGGCAAGTACGTGAACCTCCGCGATGCCTATCTCTCGGTGATGGAGGCCCTGAACCATGGCGGGATCCATCACGGCGTGGACGTGCGCATCGACTGGATCGCGTCCGACGACCTCGGAGGTGATGCCACCGAGCAGGCGCTCGAGGGCGCCGACGGCGTTCTCATCCCCGGCGGCTTCGGGATCCGCGGCGTGGAGGGCAAGGTCGATGCGGTCCGGTTCGCTCGGGAGCGCGGCGTCCCGTTCCTCGGGATCTGCCTCGGGCTCCAGTGCGCGGTGATCGAGTTCGCGCGTCACGTCTGCGGGCTCGCGGACGCCAACTCGTCGGAGTTCGCGCCCGGCACGCCGGACCCCGTGATCGATCTGCTGCCGGAGCAGAAGAACGTCACCGACCTCGGTGCCTCGATGCGGCTGGGCGCCCAGCCATGCTACCTCGAGCCCGACACCCTCGCCGCTCGCTGCTACGGCCAGGAGGTCGTGGAGGAGCGGCACCGTCACCGGTGGGAGGTGAACCCCGCCTACCTCGACGTCCTCCGCGAGCACGGGATGACGATCAGCGGGACGTCGCAGAAGGGCCGCCTGGCCGAGATCGTCGAGCTGTCGGACCACCCGTTCTTCATCGCCGGCCAGTTCCACCCGGAGCTCCGATCGAGGCCAACGCGCCCCCACCCGATGTTCCGCGAGTTCGTCGGTGCGGCGAAGGCCCGGGCGGTGGAGCGATCCGGGCGGCGCCGGATCGCCGTCGGCTAGCGCGTGCTCGAGCCCGTCCGGTCGTCCGTCCTCTTCCGAGGACGATGGGTCCAGGTGGACGAGGAGGAATGGCCCGACGCGGGCACCTGGGAGGTGTTCAAACCCAAGGATGCGGCGGCGGTCCTCCCGGTCACACCGGACGGGGACGTCCTGTTGATCCGTCAGTTCCGCGCCGGTGCCCGGAGCCTGATCGAGGAGATCCCGGCCGGGCTGCTCGATGTGGAGGGTGAGGACCCGCCCGGTTGCGCCGCGCGTGAGCTGTTCGAAGAGACCGGGTTCCGCCACACGTCGCTCGAGCCGCTCCTGGCGTTGCATCTGTCCCCGGGATCCTCGAGCGAGCTGGTGCATCTGTTCGTGGCCCGGACGGTGGGCGATCCCGAACGCGCGCCGGAAGAGGGCATCGAGGTGATCCGGCGGTCGTTCAACGGAGCGGTGGCCGACGCCCGCGCCGGTCGGATCGACGACGCGAAGACCGTGCTCGCGCTGCTCCTCGCCGACGCGCGGATGGCCGCGGGGTAGGCTCTGACCGAGTCGGAAGGGGCGGGCGTTGATCGTCGGCATCCCCAAAGAGGTGAAGGACAACGAGTTCCGCATCGCGGCGACCCCCGAAGGGGTCCGCGAACTGGTGGACGCCGGACAGACGGTCCTGATCGAGGAGGGAGCGGGGCTCGGCTCGAGTCTCTCCGAGGAGCGCTACAAGCGGTCGGGGGCGCAGTTCGTCTCCTCCGCCGAGGACGTGTGGCGCGGCGCCGACATGATCCTGAAGGTCAAGGAACCGATCGCCTCCGAGTACGCGCTGATGCGGGAAGGGCAGATCCTCTTCACCTACCTGCACCTCGCCGCCAACCCCGAACTCACCCAGGAGCTGATCCGTCGGAAGGTGGATGCCGTCGCCTACGAGACGGTCCAGCTGGGCGACGGGCGCCTTCCGCTCCTCGCTCCGATGAGCGAGATCGCAGGGAGGATGGCGCCGCACGTTGCGGCTCGGTTCCTCGAGAAGGAGGCCGGCGGGCGCGGCGTCCTGATGGGCGGGGTGTCGGGGGTGCGGCCCGCCCGCGTGCTCGTCCTGGGTGCCGGGATGGCCGGTGCGAACGCCGCCGGCATCGCGGCGGGGATGGAGGCCGAGGTGATCGTCGTCGACAAGAACCTGGACAAGCTCCGGTTCGTCGACCAGATCTACCGCGGCAGGATCGTCACGCTGATGTCGGACCGGCTCACGCTCGAACAGCGGGTCCGCGAGGCCGACGCCGTGATCGGGAGCGTCCTGCTCCCGGGAGCGAAAGCGCCGGTGATCGTGTCGGAGGAGATGGTGGCCTCGATGCGGCCCGGGTCGGTGATCGTCGACATCGCGATCGATCAGGGAGGCTGCGTCGCCACGTCCCGCATGACGACCCATTCCGATCCCACCTACGTCGTCCACGGCGTCGTGCACTACTGCGTGGGCAACATGCCGGGCGCCGTCCCGAACACCTCGACGTACGCGCTCACGAACGTGACGCTGCCGTACGTCGTGGACATCGCTCAGAAG
>CBHFMJ010000023.1:0-14401 GCA_965994715.1 uncultured bacterium
CCCACGACGACGAGGTGGATATCTCGAAGGTCGCGGGCGCCGACACGCTCGTTGTGCTCATGGTGGCCGGCCGCCTCGCCCGGACGTGCGAGGACCTCATCGCGGCCGGTCGCCCCGCTGACGAGCCGGCGGCCATCGTCCAGTGGGCGTGGACCCCGGATCAGCGCTCGGTCGCGGGAACGCTGGAGGATCTGCCTGTCCTCGCCGACGCCGCGAGCATCGGGCCCCCGGCGACCCTCGTGGTCGGCTCGGTGGCGACTTCGGCGGCCTCCGGCCGGCTGGAGGGGATCCCGTGCACCGGTGTCGTCAGTCGCGGCCGGCTTCCTGCCACGCGCCGTAGCCGCCCCTGAGGTTCACGACCGGTCCCACGCCGGCCCGCTCCAGCAGCGACGCGGCAGTCGTCGAGCGGAGCCCGGACGCGCAGTAGACGAGCAGGGGCCGCCCGGTCGGAAGCGTGACCGCCGCCTGCGGCAGATCCCCGAGGGGCACGGACACCGCGCCCGCGACCGTGCCGCGCTCCAGCTCGTCCGGCTCGCGAACATCCAGAGGCTGGGCACCCATCTGCAGCCACGGCACCGTATCCTCCGCACCGATCGCGGGGAGCGAGCGGACGGACAGACCGGCCTCGCGCCACGCCTCGATCCCCCCGTCCAGGTACCCGACGAAGCTCTCGAACCCGACGAGCGCGCATGCGTCGACGACGTCGTCCAACGAGTCGTCGCCGAGCACGAGCAGCAGCCGCGCGTCCGCGGGCACCAGCCACCCCAGCCACGTGGGGAAGCTGTCACGGAACGGGATCGCGAGGGCACCCTCCCCGTGGGCCTCCGCGTAGGAGCGGGGGTCCCGCACGTCCACGACGATCGAACCGGGCTCCGATGCCGCGTCGGCGAACGCCTTCGGCGCGAGCGGGCGCGGCATCTCGATATCGGTCCGGAGCCGCGGGCCTGCCCAGTTCACCTCGCGCATCCTCGAGAAGTAGGCGGGCGTGCGAGGGAACGTGGCGGGCCACGACTCCAGGAATGTGTGGTCGCTCATCGAGAGGAGCGGGTTGACGGCCCGCTCCTCGCCGAGGGTGGACGTGTGCTCCGTCCCGCTTCCCGTGGAGCAGAACGATCCACTCCCGTGGGTCGGCAGCAACGGCGTCTCACCGGGAAGGTCGGCGAAGGCGTGCTGCAGGGTCTCGTAGGCATGCCGCGTCAGATGCTCGGTGAGCTCGGGGCCCGTAAGGTCCGTGCGCGCCGCACCGCCGACGATCAGCGCGCCGCCGCTGAACAACACCGGAACCGCATCAGCCGGGTGCCGGAACACGTAGGCGAGGTGCTCCGGCGCATGTCCGGGCGTCGCCAGTGCCTCGACCTCCACCCCTCCGAGATCGAGACGCTCGCCCCGCTCGACGGGGCGGTGGGGGAACGACACGCCCGCCTCCGCCGGCTCGTACACCTCGGCGCCGGTCGCCGCTCGGACCTCCAGGGCACCCGACACGAAGTCCGCGTGGAGGTGGGTCTCGAGGACGGCGACGATCTCCAGGCTCCGGTCCGCGGCTGCGGCGAGGTACCGGCGGGTCCGCCGGTCCGGGTCGACGAGGACGGCGCGGCCATCGTCGACGCGGACCAGATAGGACCCGTTGCCCAAACCGCCGTCTCGAAACAGCCGCACGTCCATCGTCACGAGGCTACCGGGGGCGGGCGGTTACTGGCCGGGCCGATCGCTCGAGGGCGGAGCGTGCTCGCGGTCGAACCGGACGAACGAGAACTTCCCGTCCGGCTCCAGGACGCCGAATCGCACATCGGCGACGTCGCCGATCCCTTGTTCCCTCGCGGCGGAGACGACCTCGTCCTCGGTCAGGCGTTCGAGCCGCATCGACTCCGTCACCATCCGTCCGTCCGACACGATCACGACGGGGACCCCCTCCACCACCCGGTCGGCTCGCCGCCACCGGAAGCTCACGTAGGACATGGACACGACCAAGAGCGCGATCGTGCCGGTGGCGAGGATCGCGCCCGTGACCGACATGTCCTCCTGGGTGACGCCCTGCTGCACGAGGTCGCCGATCACCACGAGCAGCACGAGCTCGAACGAGGAGATCTCCGCCAGCTCCTTCTTGCCGATGATCCGCGTCAGGAACCACAGGAAGACGAACACCGCCGCCGATCGCAGCACGATCTCCATCAGGGCATCACCACCGTGGTGTAGTCGACGCGCGCGATCTCCCGGCCGTCCACCTCGAGGCCGGTCGACCCACGCGCGAGAGCCAAGACGAACGTCGGACTGGCGCGCCCGTCGAAGGCGACCCGGAGCACCTCTCCCTGGATCCCCTCGAACACGTACAGGACCTCCTCACCCCTCGGCACGACCGACGCCGGCTCCGGGTAGTGCTGGTTGAAGTCGAACCGATCGAAGTAGGTGGCGTCCGTGGCGAGCGTGACCGGCCCGCCGAAGCCGCCCTCCCGGCGTACCACCACGATCCATTCCGATGCGAGTCCCGGGCGGGTCACCGACTCGTACTCGACCGAGAGCTGATAGCCGGCGGCCGCTGCCGACACCGTTCCGGTTCGCACGCCGAGGAAGTTGCACAGCCCGGCCAGGACGAACAGCGCGAGGGCGCCGATCCCGAGCCGCCGGAAACCACGGGCCCGCCGGAGCTCGTCGGGGGATACGTCGTCCGGGCGCGTACTTCGGCCGCCAGCCGAGGTTTCCTGCCTCGTTTGCATTCCCGGGGTCACTACCCGCCGGTCGGCGAGGTGAAACTACTGCGTGCTTGCCGCGGCCGCCTTCTTCCGCTCCTCTTCCTGGAGCACGCGCCGCAGCACCTTGCCGATCAACGTCTCGGGGAGCTCGTCGCGGAACTCCCACTCCTTCGGCACCCGATAGCCCGTGAGACCCTGGCCCGGATCGCGTGCCCATGCCTCGAGCTCCTCACCGGTGACGGTGGCGCCTTCCTTCGCGACGACGTATGCCTTGACGCGCTCCCCCGTCCGGTCGTCGGGCAGTCCCACCACGCACGCCTTCAGCACCTTCGGATGCCGGTAGATCACCGCTTCGACCTCGGTCGGATACACGTTGAATCCCGAGACGATGATCATGTCCTTCATCCGGTCGACGATCCGGAAGAACCCTTCGTCGTCCATGATCGCGATGTCGCCGGTGTGCAGCCAGCCGCCCCGGATCATCTCCGCGGTCGCCTCGGGCTTGTTGTAGTACCCCAACATCACCTGGGGCCCCTTGATGCAGAGCTCGCCTCGCTCGCCGACCGGCACCTCGCTGTCGGGATCCTCGAGCGAGACGATGCGGCAATCCGTATCGGGGATCGGGAGCCCGATCGTGCCGTGCTTCGGCTCGTCGAACGGGTTCACGTGGGTGACGGGCGACGTCTCCGTGAGCCCGTAGCCCTCCACGAGGTGGGCACCGCCCGTGACCTCGCGGAACTTCTCGGCCACCGCTCGAGGGAGCGGCGCCGCGCCCGAGATGCACGCCTTCACGGATTTCAGGTCGTACTTGGGCGTTTCGGGAGCCTCGTTCAGCGCCACGAACAGACGCGGAACGCCGGGGAAGAACGACGGCTTCTCCTTGGCGAGCTGCTTCAGGGCCATGTGCACCTCGAACCGAGGCAGCAGGACGAGCTTCCCCGCCTGCGCTATCCCGAAGTTCATCGCCACCAGGCCGAAGGAGTGGAAGAACGGCAGGATACACATCACGCCGTCCTTCCCGCGCTCGAAGAACGTGATGCAGGGCGCAACCTGTCGCACGTTGGAGGACAGGTTGTAGTGCGAGAGCATGGCGCCCTTCGAGAGCCCGGTCGTCCCGCCCGTGTACACGAGGGTCGCGACGTCGTGCTCGGCGTCCACCTCGGCCACCGGGGGCGGCGATCCGGCGGAGCCCACCGCGTCCTTCCACCAGCGGACGGACGCGTCGGCCGGGACCGGAGGCCAGGGTTTCCCCTCGTGCTTCGCGTCCTTCTTGAACTTGATCGGGGCCAGGAGGTTCAGCGGGAACCGCATGTAGTCGGTGAGCTCCGTGACGATCACCTCGCGTACCGGCGCCTCGTGGGCCACGGCGGCCCACGCCGGGTAGAGCTGGTCGAGGACGACCATCACGCTCGGCGAGAAGTCCTTGATCTGGTGAGCGAGCTCTCGCTGGGTGTAGAGCGGGTTGTTCCCCACCGCGACCGCGCCGAGACGCTGGCACGCGTACCAGGCGATCACGTACTGCGGTGAGTTCGGCAGGAGGAGGCCGACCCGGTCCCCGCGCTGGACGCCGAGACCCGCGAGGGCGGCGCTGAATCGCTCCACCTCCCGCAGTAGCTCGCGGTACGTGAGGTGCTTGCCGAGGAACGCGATCGCCGTCGAGTCCGGGAACCCAGCGGCGGAGTCGGCCAGGAGATGGAAGACGCTCTGGTGCGGGAACGGGGCCACCGTCTTCGGGACCCCCGCGCGCCAGACCTTGAACCACGGGCGGTGATCGGTCATCCGCGCATCATAGGGTGATGGCCGTGAGCGCGCAGACGACTTCGACGCATGAGACGTCCGTGGCAGAGGCGCCGCCGGAGGTCACCCCCGAGGGACTCTTCGGGCGTGGCCTCCGCCTGATCTTGTCCTACATCCGGATGCATCCGGGGCCGTTCTCGGTCTCCGTCGCGGGCGCAGTGCTGTTCGCGTTCGCCTCGATCGGCCTCACCACCGCGCTCGGGCGGGCCACCGACGAGGTGCTGCAGCCGGCGTTCGAAGGCGGAGTCGAACCGCGCGAGATCTGGCTCGCGGTCGTTGCGTTGATGGCGTTCGGCTGCCTCCGGGCCCTCGGGATCATGCTTCGGCGGTTCTTCAGCGGCGTGTCCGGCGAGCGGGTGATGGCCACGCTGCGCACGCGGATCGCGGATCGCTACCGGCAGCTGGCGCTCGCGTACCATCGGGAGACCCCCACCGGCGAGCTCCTCGCCCACATGGAGGCCGACGTCAAGGCCGCGGTGGACGTTTTCTGGCCGGTCCCGTTCGCCACCGGCGTGATCGTGTTGATCGCCCTGGCGATGATCCAGCTGATCGCCGCGGACATCTTCCTCGCGATGATCGCGGCGATCCTGTTCCCGGCCCTCGCGGTATTGAACCGCAACTTCGCGGTGCGGATGCAGGGGCCCGCTCGTCGGGCGCAGGAGCGGATCGGCGAGGTCTCGGCCGTCGCGCACGAGTCGATCGACGGCGCGCTCGTGGTGAAGACCCTCGGACGCGAGGCGGCCGAGACCGAACGGCTCGCGATCAGGGCTCGGGCGCTCCGGGACGAACGGGTCGAAGCGGGGTTCCTGCGGGCGACCTTCGAGGCGGCCCTCGACGCCCTCCCGGCGCTGGTCGCCACGATCCTGCTCGTGGTCGGGTCGTGGCGCGTCGCCGCCGGCGGGCTCACGCTCGGTCGTCTCGTCGGGTTCGTTGCGCTGTTCGACCTCCTCGCGTGGCCGATGCGCTTCATCGGATGGATCCTGGCGGAGCTCCCCCGAGCGGTCGTCGGGTACGCGAGGATCGAAGCGGTCTTCGGCGAGCCGGTCACCGTCCTCCCTGCACTGAACCCTCAACCGTTGCCGGACGGCCCGCTCGGTCTGTCGACCGAGGATCTGCACCACAGCCTGGACGGCACGCAGATCCTCGACGGTGTCTCCCTGCGCATCGGTCCACGGGAATCCGTCGCGATCGTGGGCGAGACCGGGGGGGGCAAGTCCACGCTCGCACAGCTCCTCGTCCGGCTGGCGGATCCGGAGTCCGGCACGGCACGGGTCGGCGGGATCGACCTCCGGCACGCGGAACCGGCGTCGCTGCGACGCGCCGTCTCGATCGTGTTCCAGGAAAGCTTCCTGTTCTCCACGACGATCGGCGAGAACATCGCGCTCGATTCCGGAGCGGACCACGGTGCGATCGAACGGGCGGCGCGGATCGCTGCGGTCGACCGCTTCGTGGACACGCTCCCCGCGGGGTTCCAGACGATCGTCGGCGAGCGCGGCTACACGCTGTCGGGAGGGGAACGGCAGCGCGTCGCGCTGGCGCGCGCGATCGTACGGGAACCACGGGTGCTGATCCTCGACGACGCGACGTCCTCGGTCGACGCCTCTGTCGAGGCGCAGATCCTCGCGGCGCTCCGAGAGGAGCTGCACACGACGCTCGTCGTGATCGCGTACCGCCTGTCGACGATCCGATTGGCCGACCGGGTGATCTACCTGGAGGGTGGACGCGTCGCCGACACCGGCTCGCACGACGAGTTGATGACGACCTCACCCGGGTACGCCGCGATCATCCACGCCTACGAGCGGAGGGAACCATGAGCGCCGTCGAGGTCGCGGTCGACGAGGACGGCCTCGAGATCCCCGAGGAGCTCCGCAGCTCCTTCGCTGTCCTGCGGCGCGGGATCCGGGAGAGCCCCGAGCTCCGCGCCGGCCTCGGGTTCACGGTGATCATCTCCCTCGGCGTCGTGATCGCGCATCTCACGACGCCGATCGTGATCCAGCTCGTGTTCGACAACGGGTTCGACGGGGGGTTCCGGCCGGTCTATGTGGGCACGGTCTGTGCGACGGCGTTCGGACTGGTGGCGCTGACCTATGTGAGCTCGCGCGTCGCAGGCAAGCGCTTGGTCCGTGCCGCGGAAGGCGCGATGATGGGCCTGCGGATCCGGACGTTCGCCCATATCCACCGCCTCTCGATCGCGGAGCAGTCCGAGGAGAAGCGGGGTGTGTTCGTCGCCCGCGTGACGGCTGACATCGACGCGATGCAGCAATTCATGGAGTGGGGCGGCATCGCCTGGATCTGGGCCGGCTTCCAGGTGGCCGGGTCCCTCGTGCTGATGCTCGTGTTCTCATGGCAGCTCACGCTCGCGATCGTCGGCCTCGTGATCCCGCTGATCCTGATCGTGTGGTCGCTGCAGGCCCGGCTCTCGGCGGCCTTCGACACCGCGCGGACGCGCGTGGGCGAGATGCTCTCCGAGGTCTCCGAGTCCGTGATGGGTGCGGCGGTCGTGCGGGCGTACGGGCTCGACGAGCAGACGTTCGGCCGGGTCCGGGGCGCGATCGACCGCCGATACCAGGCGGAGGTCGTCGCGCACTTCCGCGCGGCCACGCTCTTCCCGCTCTCGACTGTCTTCTACGCGTTGGCCGTCTCGATCATCGTGGCGCTCGGCGCCGGGTTCGGGCCCGACTGGGGCCTCACGTTCGGCCGGGTGACGGCATTCCTGTTCCTGGCGGACGCGTTCCTCCACGTGTTCACCGACCTCCCGGAGATCTACAGCGAGACGCAGACGGCGATCGCCGGATGGCGGAAGGTCCTGGCGGTCCTCGACCTATCCGTGGAGATCGTCGAGCCGGTCCCCGGTGTCGAGTTGCCGGCCGGCGCGCTCTCGGTCCGCGCCGAGGGCGTCGAGTACCGGTACCGCGAAGGCGGGCGCGTGCTGCACGGGATCTCGCTCGACATCGAGGCCGGGGAGCACGTCGCGATCGTGGGTGAGACCGGGTGCGGGAAGACCACGTTCGTGAAGCTCGTGTCGAGGCTGGCGGACCCGAAGACCGGGCGGATCGAGGTCGGCGGGATCGATCTCCGTGACATATCGGCGGCATCCCGACACCGCTCGCTCCGGATGGTGCCGCAGGACGGCTTCCTGTTCGATGCCACCGTGCGCGAGAACGTCCGGGCGGGCCGGGAGGGTGGGACCGATCGCGACGTGGAGATAGCGTTCGAGGAGCTGGGCCTCGGCGCATGGGTGGCGGGGCTTCCCCGAGGGCTCGACACGCCCGTGGGTGAGCGAGGCGAGGCGTTGTCCGTCGGCGAGCGACAGCTCGTCGCGCTGGCGCGCGCGCAGATCGCGGACCCGGGCCTCCTGATCCTCGACGAGGCGACCTCCGCGGTGGACCCAGCAACCGAGCGGCGCATCTCCGAGGCGCTCCGGCGGTTGTCCGAGGGGCGCACCACGATCACGGTGGCGCATCGACTGTCGACGGCGGAGGGGGCCGACCGCGTGTTCGTGTTCGATGCCGGACGGCTCGTGGAGACGGGCAGGCACGAGGAGCTCGTCGGCGCCGGCGGGACGTACGCCGCGCTGTTCGAGAGCTGGCTCGGCAACGTCCGGGCGCGGTAGATGGCCGACTTCCTCGACGGGCTCCGGGCGGCGGCGGGAGCCGCCCTGTTCCCCCTCACCGGTGAGCTCCGCGTCACGGGCCTCCAGGCGCCGGTCGAGGTCCTTCGCGACGTTTACGGCGTCGCGTACGTCTCGGCGGGCTCGCTCGACGATCTGTGGTTCGCGCAGGGTTTCGTCACCGCGGGGGAACGCCTCTTCCAGCTGGACCTCGCCTTGAAGCAGGCGAACGGACGCCTCTCGGAGCTGTTCGGCGAGCTCACCTTGGACGACGACCGCTTCACGCGCACGGTGGGGATCAACCGGGCGGGCGCGGCGATCGCCGCAGGGTGGGACGAGACCTCCCGATCGATGATCGCCCGTTTCCGCGAGGGCGCATCCGCGTGGATCGAGGCGATGCCCGCGTCGCCAGTGGAGTACGTGCTCCTCGACGCGCAGCCCGATCTCCCCACCGACGATGCCTCGTGGGCTGCCTGCTGGGCGATGTTCTCGTGGGCGCTCTCGGGGAACTGGGACATGGAGCTCCTGCGCATCCACCTCGCCGCCGAGCTCGGCGACGAGGCGGCCGGCCGCCTCCTCCCTCCGCTCGTCGGCCATCCCACCGCGCCGGCGGCCGGCCGCCTCGCGGGCGAGCTGCTCCGCGAGCTCCCCCGCCCGCCCCGCGGCCAGGGGTCCAACGAGTGGGCGATCGCCGGGTCCCGGACCGCGTCGGGTCTGCCCCTGCTCGCGAACGATCCTCACCTGCTCGTCCAGCAGCCGGGTGCCTGGATCGAGCTCCACCTGCGCGCGCCCGGGTACGAGGCCCGAGGCGTCGCGGCGCCGTTCGCTCCCGGCATCGTCCTCGGCACGACCTCCCATCACGCGTGGGGCGCCACGAACGTCTGTGGGGACGTGCAGGACCTCTACCTGGAGCGCCTGAACGACGAGGGCACGGCGGCACGCTACGAGGACGCCTGGGAGCCCCTCACGACCCATCGAGAGGAGATCCGCGTGCGCGGGAGCGACGAGCCGCTCGTGCACGAGGTCCGCGCCACCCGGCACGGACCGCTCCTCGACTCCTACCTCACCGGCCGGCTCCGCCCCGCGAAGCATCCGCTCGACGGAGCCTTCGCGCTGCGATGGGTCGGCGCCGAGCACAGCATCCGTCCGTCCGCGCTGATCGACGTCGCGAACGTCGCGACGTTCGACGGCTTCCGGGACGCCGCACGGGCCCTCGAGTGTCCCGGTCAGAACCTCGTCTACGCTGACGTCGACGGCACCATCGGCTACCACTGCACGGGGCTCCATCCGATCCGCCGGACCGGGGACGGCACGGTTCCCGTCCCCGGTTGGACCGCCGAGCACGAGTGGGAGGGCTTCATCCCGTTCGAGGAACTCCCCACCGCGGTCGACCCCGAGCGTGGGTACCTCGTGACGGCGAACGACCGGATCCACGACGAGCGGTACCCGCATCTGATCGGCCACGACTTCCACGCGTCCGACCGCGCGACCCGGATCACGGAGCTCCTCGAGGAGCGGAGCGATCACACGGTCGAGACCTCCCGCCGGATCCAGGCCGACACGGTGTCCCTCTCGGCGCGGTCGCTGGTGCCACGGATCGCGATCACGCACGACCGCGCCCGCGGGATCCTCGACGGCTGGGACCACGACGTCGCCGCGGGATCGGCCGCCGCGGCGCTCTGGGAGGTCCTCCTCGACGAGCTCGCTCGGCGCGCGCTCGGCGGCCGCGAACCCCTGATCGAGGAGTACCTGACGGATCGCGAGCTGTTCCGCTGCCGCGCGCTGCCGACGATGATCGACGAGGGCGTCCTCACGGCGGACGATCGCGACGACGCGCTCGCCGCGGCGTGGGATCGGTGCATCGCGCACATGGGGCCCGAGCCCGACGACTGGCGCTGGGGCGACATCCATCGAGCCCGGTTCGCGCATCCGCTCGGCCGGATGCCGGGACTCGAGCCGCTGTTCGTGGCGGCCGACCATGCCCTCGGAGGGAACGAGCAGACCGTGAACAACGCGGGGTTCGAGGGCGAGGGACCGTTCCGCGTCTACGTCGGCCCGTCGTGGCGGGTCGTCTACGACCTCTCGGACCTCGACGCGAGCGCCGGGATCCTCCCGACCGGTCAGTCGGGCAACCCTGCCTCCCCTCACTGGAACGACCAGACGGAGCTGTGGGCGGCCGGCGCGCTGCGACCGCTCCCGTTCTCACGCGCCGCCGTCGAAGCGGCCGCCACGGAGCGACTCGCCCTGCAGCCGGGCTGATCCGAGCCCGGGGTACCATCTGACGATGCCGGAGTCCCGTTCCCGCAAGAAGCGGCGCCCCCAGCGCTACCAGATGGAGCCGCAGCGGAAGAAGCGGACGACGCACAGTCCGCGCTGGTACGGGCCGCTCGTCCTCGGCCTGATCGGGCTGGGCGTCGCGGTCGTGATCTGGAACTACCTCCGGGGCGACTTCGCGACCAACGGCGTCCTCTGGACCGGCCTCGGGATCATCGGCGTCGGGTTCATCGGCCTCACGTTCTGGAAGTAGGTCGACCGGCCGAATCACAGGCGTGTGATCTTCCACATCGCTTTCCACACCGGGGATAAGGGACGGTTGGGGCGGTGCGATCTTCACGCATCCTTCACGCGGCTGTGGACAACTCCGTGGAAACGAGGTGGAGGTCCTGTGGGGATCGGTGGAAAACGCGACTCAGGCGCGGTCCGGACGCCGGATGACCTGCATCTTCTCGCCGCAGTGCCGTGGGATCTGCAACTCCCCCAAACGCGAGACCTTGAGCTCGGTCCCGCACTCGCTGCACACGAGATAGACGTCGAGGGCGTCGACGTCCTCGGGCTCCGAGGGGGCGGGCTCGTCGGAGGCCGACGTCGGAGAGGACAGCGTCAGGGACCGCAACATCGCGATGCCGACGCGCCAGATCACGAACGCGCCGAGCAGCGCCGTCAGCACGACGATCCACATGGGCACGGAGCCCACGATAGCGACTCAGTCCGTTGGGACGGCCACGCCGGACACGTGCTCGGCGAGGAAACCGAGGATCGCCCGCTGCTGACGGATCTCCTCCTCGATGTCGAAGGAGCCGTGCCCCGTGGCGAAGAGATACACCTCGTGCGGATGGTCCCGCGCCCGCAACCGGTCCACGTAGGCTATCGCTTGCCGGTAGGGGCAGCGGGAATCGTGCTCGCCGATCAGGAACAGGACGGGCGCTTCCACGTCGTCCGCGGAGTTGATCGGGTTCCGGTCGGCCATCAGGTCGGGCACCTCGTCCGGTCGTCCGCCCAACAGCGCGCGGTCGTACGCCTGGAGCAGCGGCGACATGTCTTCGTAGGAGAGCTCGTAGTCCCCGACCGGCACGCCGGCGATGCCGCAACGCCAGTTCCGTTCGGGATGCTTCCCCAGCATCATCAGCGTGAGGTACCCGCCCCACGACCAACCGCCCACGGCCGCGCGTTCCGGATCCGCGATCCCCGCCGCGACCAGATGGTCGAGCGCGTCGTTGAGGTCCTCCAGCTCGGGTCCGCCGACGTCGCCAACGAGGGTGTCACGCCACTCCGCGCCCCGACCGGTCGAGCCCCGGTAGTTGACGAGCACGACGGCGAGTCCGGCGTCGACGTAGGACTGGACCTCGGGATGCCACTTGTCCTCGTCGAGCCAGGTCGGGCCCCCGTGCGGACGGATCAGGATCGGCCACGGCCCGCTCCCCGCCGGCGTCACGAGGAACCCCTGGACGGACTGACCGTGTCGATTGTCGAATCGCAGCAGCTCGAACGGCCTGCCGGCCGGTGCCGGCGCGCCTTGGAGTGGGAGCACCTCGCCGCCGGCCTCGTCCAGGATCCGCGGACTCGAGGCGCCGCTCGAGTGACGGCACCAGACGGCGCCGTCCGGCCGCACCTGCGCCCACTCGACCTGACCCTCGGGATGCTCGATCCCCGACCACGTCCCCGTGGCGAGCTCGAACCGGTGGAGCCGGTGCCGTCCGTCGAGGAGCTGCGAGAGCAGGAGCGCGCTCGCGTCCGGCCACCAGTCCGCGACCGAGACCTCTCCCTCGAGTCCGGTCACGATCTCCGTCCAGTCCCCGGTCACGGGATCCCACAGCGCGGGCTGCGGGATCCCGCGCCGTTCGTGCACGACGGCGAGACGGCGGTCCCCGACAACGGGCGACCATGCAGAGGTAAGGAGCTGCTTCCCGTCGTCGACCAGCTCGGCGACCGTCGCTCCCGACCGTGGGTCGATCACCCGAAGTGCCTCGTGCATCTCATCGCCGTGCTCCGCGTGCTCCAGGCAGAGCAGGGACCCGTCCGCCGAGAGCCCGCCCCGGTTGTAGCCGCCCTGTCGGCCGGCCACGCGCATGTGCTCGGTGCTGCGTGCGACCTCCTTGACCGTGGCACCGCCGTCCTCGCTGACGTACACCGCGAAGGCGTCGTGAGCGCTGATCGAGGCAGCCAGGATCCCGGGGACCCACGCGATCCCCTCGTTCCAGCCGCGGTCGAGCTCTGGGAACAGGAGCCGGGGATCGCCGCCCCCGAACGCTTGCGCGTACCAGCGTCCGGACTCGTCACCCGTCTCGTCCTGCCACCAGCAGATGTCGGCTCCGTCCGGCGACCAGGCACCCGAGACCACGCCCACCGGGTGATCGGTGACCCGCCGGCGGACGCCGCTGTCGAGATCGGCCACGTGCAGCTGCCAGACCCCGCTCTCCGTGGACTCGTACGCGAGCCGGGACGGAGCGGCGGGGGACCAGTCGGGGTACGTGATGACGGGCGCGCGGAATCGCCGTTCCCAGGGTGGCGTCATCGGCGCAACGGTAGCAGCGCGCGGATCAGTCGAGGGCCGCGATCAACCGGACGAAGAGGGCGGTCCCTCCGGCCATCGCACCGATCAGCCCCGCCCGCGCGACGAGGAGCGCCCCCCATCGCTCCGGGTGGATCCGGAGCGTGGATGCCGTGCAGATCGCGGCCGCCGTCGCGAGGACGACCCCCCACCCGATCCCCGTCCACAGACTGATCGGATCGAGGATCTCGAACGTCTTCAGGAGCACCGCGTTCAGCATCATCACGTCCAGACCCGCGATCACCAGCGCGATGAACCCCATCGCGGGCTCCGCGCCGCTCGACAGTCGTCGCCCGCGGACGGCGCGGACGCCGAGCCAGATCGCCGCGGGGACGGTGATGCCGAGCGACGGCACGCCGAGCACCGCGAGGATGAACGCGAGCCGGGCCCGCCGATCGCTGATCGGCATGACGGTCGCCATCCGTTGACGATATCCGCACGGCGGATGGGCATGCCAGTCAACGCTCGTCGGACTATCTGGTTCTTGCTCCTGAGGGAGCGACGTCTCGCTCGCTCGCGGCGTCCGCTCGCCCGCGGAGCGCGCGCCACACGCGTTCCGGTGTGAGCGGCAGATCGATGTGCCGCACGCCGTGGTGGGAGAGCGCGTCCACCACGGCGTTCTGCACCGCGGGCGTCGACCCGATCGTCGCCGACTCGCCGATCCCCTTCGCCCCCAGGGGGTTCAGGTCGGTCGGCGTCTCCGTGTTCGATGCCTCGAACGCGGGAAGGTCCGCGGCGCTCGGCATCTGGTACGTGGCGAGCGTGGACGTCACTGGGTTGCCGCTGTCGTCGTACCGCACCTCCTCGAACAACGCCTGCGCGATCCCCTGCCCGAGCCCGCCGTGCTGCTGCCCTCGGACGAGCACCGGATTGAGGATGCGACCGCAGTCGTCGACGGCGACGTGGCGGAGCAGGCGCACGGCCCCGGTCGCGGTGTCCACCTCCACGACCGCCACGTGCGCGCCGAACGGGAACGTCGATCCGCGCTGCCGGAAGCGCCCCTCCGCGCGGATCGCTCCGTCATCGCTCGCGACGACCTCGCTCCAGCCGACGCTCCGATCGGGGGCGCCGGCGACGGCGAATCCGCCCTCGATCCGTTCCACGTCGTCCTCGTCCACCTCGAGCATCGCGGCCGCCATCCGACGACCGGCCTCCACGACGGCTTCGGCCTGCTCGTAGACGGACGAGCCCCCGATCTGCAAGGAACGCGACCCCCAGGTCCCTTCCCCCCGCGCGACGAGCCCCGTATCGGAGTGCACGACCGTGACGTCCTCGAACGGAACCCCGAGCGACGTTGATGCGAGTTGGGCGAACGAGGTCTCGTGGCCGTGACCGGCCGGCGTGGTCCCGACGGCGACCGTGACGCGCGCATCGGAACCGATCTCCACCGTCGCGAACTCCCTGCCGCCGAACGCGGTGATCTCGACGTACATCGCCACGCCGATGCCGAGGCAGACCTCGTCGCCGCGCGCCCGCCGG
>CBHFMJ010000024.1:0-14391 GCA_965994715.1 uncultured bacterium
ATGGACGGCGCCGTCCGGATGTTCCGGCGGCGAGTAGAGCGAATACAGCTTCAGCTCACCCTGGCCCGTGTTGATCACGTTGTGCCAGGTGCCGCCCGGGATCACGATCGCCCAGTCGTCGGAGACGTCGTGCGACTCATCGACCCCGTCTTCGTCCCGGCCGAACTCGACGCGAGCCTGTCCTTCCTCGATCCGGATGAATTGGTCGCGGTCCGGGTGCACCTCCTTGCCGATGTCCTCTCCTGGAGCGAGTCGCATCACGGTCAGCTGCGTGTGTGCGCCCGTGAACAGCACCGTCCGGAACGTGTCGTTGTCGAGCGTCAGGCGTTCGATGTCTCCGACCCAACCGATCATCGACGGTTCCTCCCAACCCGTGAGGGCCGGAGCCTAACGAACGAAGACCCTCCGGGAAGGAGGGCCTTCGTCGCGTCTGCGGCACAGCAGGATCGTGGAGGTGGCGGGATTCGAACCCGCGTCGCAGGGCGACCGTCTGGGACTTCTCCGGGCGCAGCCGGCGGGGAGATCTCACCTCGGGGCTCCCACCGGCGGAGGACCCTTCGGCCAGCCCGGGTGCGATGTCCCTCGGGGGCCCCCGGGCGGAGCCCCCTCGGTGAGTCCTGCTTACGATGCCCTGTCCGGGCCGCAGGCCCTCCCGGACGGACAGCTACCTAGTGACTAGGCAGCGAGCGCGTACTCATCGTTGGCGCTTGTGTTGGTTCCGGCGTTTTTCGAGACTCCGGAGATCTCGGCCCGCTTCTCCCAGGCGATACACGCCCTGCTCGAAGCCAGTACACCCCCATATGTAGTTGTGTTCCCCAGTATACGAGCGGCGGTGGCCACGCCCCGAACGAGCGCCTATGACGCCGATGCGGCCACCGCTTCGCACTCCGGTATCTCTTTCGACACGTCGTCGAGCACGGGTGACTCGAACCGGCCGAGATCCTCGCCGATCGTGGACATCGAGGTCTGGATGTCGGTCCCGACGGTCTGGAGCTCCTCGCCGAACGCCGCCGGGTCGTCCGTCGGCATCGCCTCGACACGATCGCGCGCGTCCTCGAACACGCCTCGAGAGTCGCGCAACCCCGTGAGCAGGTGCTGGGCCGCGGCATCGCCGTCGTCGACGTCCGGTATCCCGACGTCCTCCACGTCGGCGATCACCGTGTCGGTCGAGGCGATCACGTCGTCGAGGAACGTGACCATCGCGTCCTTCAGCGCATCGATGCTCGACGGATCGAGGTTCGCTTGCAGGTCTTCGTTCAGGCCCTGGATCTCGTCGACCCAGTCCGCGATCGCGCCGCACACGCCCGTCGCGTAGGCCTCGGCCGACACGGTCTCCCCGCCCGCTCCGCCGTTCGACGCTCCGTCGGATCCCGAGCACGCGCCCGTCATGAGGATCCCCAGAGCTGCCAACACCATCGTCATCCGCTTCCGCATCCCACGCGTCCTCTCGTCGGTCGGCGCTCGCCGCCGCTCCCCAACCTATCGGCGGCGACCCAGTTCCTGCTGGATCTCCCGCTGATGCTCGCGCTCCGCGATCGCCTGACGCTTCTCATGGCTGCGCCGACCGCGCGCGAGGGCCAGCTCCACCTTCGCCAGCCCGTGGGTGAAGTACACGCGGAGAGGAACCAGCGAAAGACGATCCTGCTGCTGGGCGTCCGTCAGCTTCGCGATCTCCTGTCGATGGAGCAGGAGCTTCCGTGGGCGCACGGGGAGGTGCGCCTTCTTGTCTCCCGCCTCGTAGGGCGGGATGTGCATCCCTTCCAGCCACGCTTCCCCGCCGCGCACGCGCGCGAACGCCTCCGCCAGCGATGCGCGTCCCCCTCGGAGCGACTTCACCTCGTCCCCCGTCAGCACGATGCCCGTCTCGAACGTCTCGAGGATCGTGTAGTCGTGGCGTGCCTTGCGATTGGACGCGACGGTCTGCTCGCCCTCACGATCCTTGCGACCCATCAGGCTGCCTCAGACGTCGAGGAATCGGCGCATGCCGATCGTACCCGCGATGATCGCCACGAGCGCTGCCGCGACGAGGATCCACGGCGTGATGACCACGACGTCGCTGTTCTTGATCAGCGGGAGCCAAGGGGCCGTGCCTCGCAGGTTGTCCACGACGAAGACCTTCACGAGGAACAGGCCCGCGATCGCCGCTGCCGCTCCGAGCATCGATTCGACGAGGCCCTCGATCAGGAACGGGACGCGGATCCGCCAGTTCGTCGCCCCGACGAGTCGCATGATGCCGATCTCCTTGCGCCGTGCGAACATCCCCATCCGGAGCGTGTTCGCGACCAACCCGATCGCCGACGCGAGCATGATCACCGCGATGCCGAAGACGCTGAGCGACAGCACCCGCGTCAGGGCATCGAGGCGATCGAGGAGCTTCTGGTAGTCGGCCACGTTCCGGACGCCTGGCTCGGTGCATTCCTGGTGCTGGTCTCCCTCGTCGTCCACGACCACCTGGCACCCCAGCGAAGCCGTGATCTGCTCGAAGTCCGTCACCGCCGAGAGGTTCACCCGCAGCGAGGTCGGGATCACTTCCATGCAGTCCACGTTCTCCAGGAAGACCTCTTGGCCCTCGAAGAGCCGCTTGAATTCCTGGCACGAGCGTTCCTTGTCCCAGAACGCGACCTCGGCCACGGCGGGGACCTGTTGCAGCTTCTCGGTGAGCCGCCCGACGGTTCCCTCGTTGACGGGGTCGGTGAGGTAGACCTGGACCTCGACGTTCCCCGTCAGCACGCGGGTCACGAGCTCGAACTCCCGGGCGATCAGGAGGGACAGGCCGAAGAGGAACAACGCGATGAACGACGTGGACATCGCGGCGAACGCGACGACGCCGTTGCGCCGCAGACCCGACGCGGTCTCCCGGAAGAAGGATTCGAGACGCGGCGCCATCAGCTGTAGACGCCTCGGGATTGGTCACGGACGACCTTGCCCTTCTCCAGCTCGATCACGCGCTTCCGCATCGCGTCCACGATCGCTTGATCGTGCGTCGCCATCAGGATCGTGGTGCCGATGCGGTTGACCTTGTCGAGGAGCCGCATGATGTCGACGGAGGTGTTGGGGTCGAGGTTCCCGGTGGGCTCGTCTGCGAGCAGAACGAGCGGCCGGTTCACGCACGCTCGCGCGATCGAGACACGCTGCTGCTCGCCGCCGGAGAGTTCGTCCGGATACGCGTTCAGCTTGTCGCCCAGCCCGACGTACTCGAGGATCTCCGGAACACGCTGGTCGATCACGTGTTTCGCCTTCCCGATCACCTCGAGGGCGAACGAGACGTTCTCGAACACGGTCTTGTCTTGCAGGAGCTTGTAGTCCTGGAAGACGGTGCCGATGTTCCGCCGCAGGTGGGGCACCTTGAACGAGGTGATCCTCGAGAGGTTCTTGCCGGCGACGAACACGTCGCCCCTTGAGGCCTCCTCCTGCTTCAGGAGGAGGCGGATCATCGTTGATTTCCCGGAGCCGGAGGGGCCCACGACGAAGACGAACTCGCCCTTGTCGATCTCGACCGAGACGTCTTCCAGGGCGGTGACGCCGTTCCGGTAGGTCTTGGTGACGCGTTGAAGGCTGATCATGGCGTGTTGAATGCGAGGGGAGATGGGATCGGCCCACCCTACCAGA
This sequence comes from uncultured bacterium, assembly GCA_965994715.1. GTDB lineage: Bacteria > Actinomycetota > UBA4738 > UBA4738 > HRBIN12 > JAJNBA01. The sequence goes on from CBHFMJ010000024.1 coordinate 3,610, forward strand.
GGTCTTCCGCGAGAGCGTTGAAGGTGCCGTAGGCTTCCTCCGTGGACGCCGCGGATGCGAGCCGGCTCGCGTCACGCGGGGCGCGGCGCACGGCCGTCTGGCTCGGACCCGCCCTGATCGTCGTGTCCGTCCTCTTCGCGCTCCGGGGGTTCGTCGGCGGCGGCGCTCTCACCAACCAGCATCCGGACCTCCTCACGTTCTGGCTCCCGCGCTGGTCGTTCCTCGGAGACTCCATCGCCGCCGGCCGGATCCCGATCTGGAACCCGTACGAGATGGCGGGATACCGCTTCGCCGCCGACCCGCAGAGCGGGTGGCTGTACGCGCCACCGATGCTCCTGTTCTCGACGCTGTCGCCCGGGCTCGCCCTCCGCTCGTTCATCGTCTTCAACCCGCTCCTCGCCGGGCTGGGGCTCTTCGCGTTCCTGCGGATGGAGTCGATCGGTCGGATCGCCGCCACGGCGGGCGGGCTCGTCCTCGCGATGACGATCTCGACCTCGACGATCGCGATCTCGCTGCCGTTCGCCGGCGCGCTCGCGTGGACGACCGTCCTCCTGGTCGCTGCGTCCGGCTCTCGCCGGAGCCAACGATGGTCCGCGCGCCTCGCGTGGCTGGCGCTCGGCGGCTTCGCCTGGAGCCAGGTGGCCGCCGCGCACATGAGTCACGGGCTCGTGATCGCGACGGCGTTCGCGACCGCCTACCTTGCGGGCGGAGCCGTCGCCGACGCTCGCGTCGCGCGGACGAGCGCGCGATCCGTCGTCGGGCCGGTGGCGTTGTTCCTCGTCGTGCTGCCCCTCGCCGCGCTCCCGATCCTCGTGCCGCACGTCGACTTCCTGGGTGGATCCAGCCTGCAGGGCGGCTACGGCGCGCTCGGCGATGCGGGGCAGTCGGAGGTCGGCGACCCGCTCGGTTCGGACGGCGTCTGGGCGGCGTGGCCGTGGGGGTTCGTCTCGGCGCCGGGCGCGTACGCGGGCGCGGTGGCGCTGGCGTGCGTCCTCATGGCGGTTCGCGCGTCCCGTCTCCGGCCGCTCGTGATCGCGGTGGGAGGGCTCGCCCTCGTCTCCTACGTGCTGACCTCCTCGTTCCTGGTCGGGTCCCCGTGGTTCCGCTCGCTCATGCTCCAGATCCCCTTCGGGGACGTCTATCTCCACAACCCGGGCCGACTCCGGTACGTGGCCGTCCTGGCGCTGCCGATCCTGGCCGCCGCCGGACTGCAGGGGCTGGTGGAACGACCCCTCTCGCGCCGTGGCGGGATCGCCTGGCTCGGAGCCACCGTCTCCGTGTTCTTCCTCTGGCCGCTCGGCGCCGGTGGCAGCGCGGTTCGGTTCGGGATGTTCGCCGCGGCGCTGCTGGTGGCGGCGCCGGTACTGTTCGGGTTCGCGATGCGCCGCTGGCGGTGGGCCTCGGCGACCGTGCTCATCGGCCTGCTCTCGATCGAACTGGTCGCGAGCGCGGTCTACGCGCAGACGTACGAAGGCGGCACGGTGTTCACTGGGCTGGAGACGGGCGAACATCCCGCGCTGGTCCCGCAGGTCCTGCGCTTCCCCTCGCTGAGCGAGGACGACTACCTCGCCGCCACGCCGATCGTCGAACACATCCGACGGCACCCGGGGCGCTACGCTACCTGGGCGCCGCCCGCCGCCTTCTACGAGAAGGGCTACCTGTGGATGAAGTCCCCTCTCGACTGGCCGGCGCTTGCTCCCAGCCGAGGCTCGCTCTTCGGGATCCCTGACGCTCTGGGCTACAACCCCGTACAGCTGCCTCGCTACTGGCGCTACATCCGCCGCACGAACGAGCTGTCGGTCTTCTACAACGCCTCGGTCCTCAACGTGCCGTCTCCAGAGGACGTCCGCGTGCTCGGGTTGCGGTACCTGGTCGTCCCCACCGGCATCGATCCTCCCGTCGGCGGTCGCGTCGTCGAGGAAGCCGACGGCTTCTCGCTGTGGGAGCTGGACGACACGCAACCCCTGTCGACCGTCACCTCGATGGTGGCGTTCGTGGACGACCTTCCCTCGGCGATGGACGAGGTCACCACGAGCGGCTTCGATCCGGCGGAGGAGGCGGTGATCGAGCCCTCGATGGACGTCGTCTTCACGTGCGTCGGCGAGTGCCCTCCCCCGGCCCCGGCGGTCACGACGGCAATCTCCGCGTCCGAGCTGGTGATCCAGGTCCCGGAGTCCGAGGCAGGCATCCTCACGATCCGGAACGCCTACGAGGCCGGCTGGCGGGCGGTCGTCGACGACAGAGACGCGACCATGATCTCCGTGGACGGGTTCCTCCAGGGAGTGGTCCTCCCCCCGGGAGCACGAGAGGTCGTCCTCACCTATCACGACGACGCGGTGACGCTCGGCCTGACGCTCGGGGCAGGTACCTGGCTCGTCCTCCTGTCGGCGCCGATCGTCGCGCTCGCGTGGGAACGGCGGAGGCGCGAGGGTGACGGGGCTAGACCGACTCGCCCACCGCCGCCCGACGCCTGAGCTCGGCCTCGATGAATCGATCGATGTCCCCGCCGAGGACCCGCGAGGGGTCGCCCATCTCGAGCTCGGTCCGATGATCCTTCACCATCTGGTACGGGGCGAGCACGTAGGAGCGGATCTGCGAGCCGAAGTCCACGGCCTTGCGCTCGCCTCGCAACACGTCCATCTCTTCGTCGCGCTTGCGGCGCTCCAGCTCCGCGAGACGGGCTTTCAGGATCCGCATCGCGACGGCGCGGTTCTGGAGCTGCGACCGCTCGTTCTGGCACGCGACGACGATCCCCGAGGGCAGGTGTGTGATCCGCACGGCGGAATCCGTCGTATTGACCGACTGTCCGCCCGGCCCGGAGGAGCGGAAGACGTCGATCCGGAGGTCCTCGTCGGGGATCTCGACCTCCTCTTCCTCGGCGGCCTCGAGGAGCGGGATCACGTCGAGCGCAGCGAACGACGTATGCCGGCGCTTCTGTGAGTCGAACGGGCTGATCCGGACGAGGCGATGGACGCCGCGCTCGGCCGACAGGAGCCCGTAGGCGTTCGTCCCGTGCAGCATGAACGTCGCGGACTTGATCCCCGCCTCCTCCCCGTGATGGATCTCGTCGATCTCCAGGCGGAAGCCCAGCTTCTCGGCCCACCGTCCGTACATCCGCAGCAGCATGTCGGTCCAGTCCTGGGACTCCGTCCCGCCCGCGCCCGCCTGGAGCGTGGCGATCGCGTCGTGGTCGTCGTACGGCCCCGAGAGGAGCGCGGTGAGCTCCACCCCTTCCAGCTCTCGCTCGAGCCGTTCGAGCCCGGCTTCGAGCTCCCGCGTGAGCTCGGGGTCGGTCTCCTCCTCGAGGAGCTCGTCGGTCGCTTCCAGGTCGGCGAGCGAGCGCTCGAGGCGTTCGTAGCGGACCAGGTGATCACGCAGCCGCGCGAGGCGCTGGGTCAGGTGCTGCCCGCGGGCGGGGTCGTCCCAGAGCGATGGATCGGACGCGTCCCGCTCCACGTCGACGAGCTGGGCTCGCTTGCCGTCGACGTCAAAGGAACTCCTTGGCGGCCAGGATGCGGTCGCGGAGCTTCCCGATCCGCTCGGTGTGATCGCTCATGTGGCCGATTCTAGTGGCGCCCGCCGATCTCCCCTCCCGTGACGAGCGTCACGTCCTCGATGTGCTCGGCGCCACCGACGCGACCCCTCCCGGTCGGTAGCGTCGCCGTGAAGGACCAGGCGTGCAGCGAGGAGGACGACGATGAGCACGAGGAGCGAAGCCCTCAGCCCGGGGATCTCGTGGAACGCGACGCGCGCCGCGAGCGTACTCCTGGTCATGATCATCGCGGTGATCGCGCTGCTGTTCTGGCCGTCATTCGAGTCCGCTCGCCCGACGGCCCCCGCGGCGCGGGAGTCGACGGGGCTCGCGGCCCCGCACCAACCGATCGTGGTCGACGGCAAGGTGTGCGTGCAGTGCCTGCCGTGACCTGACAGGAGAGAGGTACCCCCCTCTCATCGGCGGCCGGCGGGGGCGAAGGCCCCCGCCCGCCGCCAACCGTTGCGCGCGGGGCCGGCGCGCGGTGCCCGGACTGGCGCGCGCCCCCCCCCTCCCATCGGCGGCGGGGGGGGCCGCCGCCCCGGGCGGCCCGCCTCCTTTTCCGCTCCGTTCCGGAGCGGGGCCGGCGACACCGGATCGACGTGGCGAACGTCACTCCCGAACCGTGTGGCCCGGCACCGACCGCACGAGGTGCGGTCCGTAGGGTCGGTGCATCGACCAGATCCCGAAGGGATCGAGAGGAAAGGGGGAGCCATGAGCGCCCAGGGAGCAACCCTCGGTAGAGGGACCGTCCACATCCCGATCTGGCCCGTGGCCGTCGTCGTTCTCGCCGCCGCCGCCGCCGCCCTGATCGGGCTGTCCTCGATCGACACGATCGCACCGGCCCGGCCGGTCACGATCGTGACGGACGCCCAGCGGCTCGCGAACTCGACCGCCGCGGTCCGTGAGCAGGGGGCCGCCCTCCCCGTCGTCGTGGGCATCTCGCACGTCACGCCGAAGGCGACCGGATTCGCCGGGTTCGAGAACCCGGGGGCATACGTCACCCAGGCGCCCGCCTACGCAGGCTTCGAGTACCCCGGCGCCTACGGGATCTCGCAGGTGACGGAGGCCACCCACCCCGTCGGGCTCGAGAACCCCGGGGCGTACCCGTCGGCCGGCTCCGGGTCGGACGCGGGCTTCACTCCGACGATGGGACCGAGGCCCGGCATGGACGGGAACGAGATCTGCGGGCAGTGCCGCTGATCGACCGGGAACGGGAGGGGCCGGCGCGAAGCGCCGGCCCCTTCGTCGTGTCTGGGAGCGCCTACGCCACGGCGCCGTGGCACTTCTTGTACTTGCGGCCGCTCCCGCACGGGCACGGCGCGTTCCGGGGCACCTTGTCGCTGATCACCTGGTTGGGGTTGGCGTCCTGGCCCGTGGCGGACGAGGCCGCCTCCTCCTCGTCTCCGTGTCGCTCGCGCACGGCCGCGACCTTCTGCGCGGCCGCACGCCGCTGCGGCTGCTCCGGCCGGACGAGCTCCACGCGGTAGATGTAGCGGACGAACTCCGCCTGGATCGTCGAGGTGAGCTCCTCGAACATGTCGAAGGCCTCGCGCCGGTACTCCGTGATCGGATCCTTCTGGGCGTAGCTCCGCAGGTAGATGCCTTCCTGCAGGTAGTCCATCTCGTAGAGGTGCTCGCGCCAGCGCGTATCGATGATGTTGAGCAGGACCACCCGCTCGAGCTCCCGCATCATCTCCGCGCCGAGCGACTCCTCTTTCGCGGTGTAGGCGGTGAGCGCGTCCTCCACGAACGCGGCCTGCAGCGACTCCGTATCGGCGATCCCGTCGACCTGCTCCTTCGAGAGCGAGACCGGATAGACCTCGGTGAGGGCCGTGAGGAGACCCTCTCGATCCCATTCCTCCGCGAAGACGTCCGCCGGGCAATAGGTGGCGACCGTCGCCTCGACGACGTCGCGTACGAACCCCAGGGCTTCCTCGCTCAGATCGTCGCCCTCGAGGATCTTCCGGCGCTCGCCGTAGATCACGGTGCGCTGGCCGTTCATCACCTCGTCGTACTTCAGGACGTTCTTCCGACGCTCGTAGTTGAGCTCCTCGATCTGCCCCTGCGCGTTCTGGACCGCGCGGGTGACCATCTTCGCCTCGATCGGCTCGTCCTCGGGCCACTTCAGCCGTTCCATGATCGAGGAGACGCGATCCGAGGCGAACATCCGCATCAGGTCGTCCTCCAGCGAGAGGTAGAACAGGGAAGCCCCGGGGTCGCCCTGGCGGCCCGAGCGCCCGCGGAGCTGATTGTCGATCCGGCGTGACTCGTGGCGCTCCGTGCCGAGGACGTAGAGCCCGCCGAGCCCGACGACCTCGTCGTGCTCCGCGTCGGTCTGCGCCTTGAACTTCGCGAAGATCGGCTCGTACTCCGCCTCGTACGCGGCTCGCTTCTCCTCGTCCATCTCGAACAGGAGGTACCGGTCGTTGTCGAAGTCGCGGGCCGCCATCTCCTGACGGGCGAGGTATTCGGGGTTGCCACCGAGGAGGATGTCGACGCCGCGACCGGCCATGTTCGTGGCGACCGTGACCCCGCCCTTGCGGCCCGCCTGGGCGACGATCATCGCTTCCTTCTCGTGGTTCTTGGCGTTCAGCACGTGGTGCTGCACGCCGCGCCGGTTCAGCAGCCCGGACAGCTTCTCGGACTTCTCGATCGACACCGTGCCCACGAGGATCGGCTGCCCGGTCTCGTTCCGCTCGATGATGTCGTCGACGAGCGAGTTCCACTTCGCGTCTTCGTTCTTGAAGATCAGGTCCTGCCGGTCCTCGCGGACCATCGGCATGTTCGTGGGGATCTCCAGCACGCCGAGCTTGTAGGTCGACTCGAACTCGGTCAGCTGCGTGCGGGCGGTACCCGTCATGCCGGCGAGCTTGTCGTACATCTTGAAGTAGTTCTGGATCGTGATCGTGGCGAGCGTCTGGTTCTCTTCTTTGATCCGCACGCCCTCCTTCGCCTCGATCGCCTGGTGGAGCCCCTCCGAGTACCGGCGTCCCTCGAGGATCCGGCCGGTGAACTCGTCGACGATCTTGACCTCTCCGCTCTGGACCACGTACTCGTCGTCGCGCTTGTACAGCTCCTTCGCGCGCAGGGCGTTGTGGAGGTGGTGGACCAGCATCGTGTTCTCGTGGTCGTAGAGGTTGTCGATGTTGAGCAGCTGCTCCACCTTGGCCACGCCGGACTCGGTCACGGCGACCTGGAACTTCGCCTCCTCGACCTCGTAGTGCTCGTCGTGCGTGAGCTGTGGCGCGATCCGCGCGAACGTCTGGTACCACTTCGCGCTGTCCTGGACCATGCCGCTGATGATCAGCGGCGTCCGTGCTTCGTCGATCAGGATCGAGTCGACCTCGTCCACGATCGCGAAGTGGTGCCCGCGCTGGACGGTGTGCTCCAGGCGCATCGCCATGTTGTCGCGCAGGTAGTCGAACCCGAACTCGTTGTTCGTCCCGTACGTGATGTCGGCGGCGTACGCGGGCCGGCGCTGCTCGGGGCTCATCTGCGACTGGATCAGACCGACGTCCAACCCGAGGAACCGGTAGATCCCGCCCATCCACTCCGAGTCGCGCTTGGCCAGGTAGTCGTTGACCGTGACGAGGTGGACACCCTCGCCCTCGAGCGCGTTCAGGTAGCCGGGTAGCGTGGAGACGAGCGTCTTCCCCTCGCCCGTGCGCATCTCGGCGATCCCTCCGTGGTGGAGCGCGGCCCCGCCCATCAGCTGGACGTCGAAGTGCCGCTGGCCGATCGTCCGCCGCGCGGCCTCGCGGGTGGCGGCGAACGCCTCGGGGAGGAGATCGTCCAGCGACGCGCCGTTCTCGAGACGCTCCCGGAACTCGACGGTCTTGTGCGCGAGGTCCTCATCCGAGAGCTCCTCGATCTCGAGCTCCCACGTGTTCACGAGCTTCGCGAGCTGCTCGAGCTCCTTCCGTCGGCGGCCTTCGCCGATGTTGCTGAAGCGTTCGATGAGAGGCACGACGGGTCCTCTTCCGTGGTCGGGGTCCTTCGATTCTACCGGCGCTCTCGTGTCAGACCGAGATCGTGCGGTCCGACGGCAACATCGGGAGGATCACGACCCGACAGCCGTCGGTTCCCGGAGCCGCACGACGAGGAGCAGCGCGGCCGCGACGAGCACGGCGAGCCCCACACCGAGCGGCCCGTAGCCGGCGGCTTCCAGGACGATCCCGCCGCCCAGGCCGGCGGCCGCCGACGTCAGGCTGATCAGCAGATCGGTGAAGCCGAGCGCGCCCGCTCGCTCGTTCGGCGCCGTGATGTCGCTGATGACGGCCGTCGCGCCGAGGAACGTGGCGGACCAGCCCAGGCCGATCGCCATCAGTCCAGCTCCGATCACGAGCGCGTTCGCCTCGGAGGCGGCGAGGAGGGCGCCCGCGATGCTCGTGACGCATCCCGCGACCAACGCCGCCCGCCGACCGGCCCGATCCATCCATCGACCGATCAGCGGAGCGAACGCGAACATCCCGGCGATGTGGGAGCTGATCACGAGCGAGATCGTCGTGCCCCCGTGATGGGCGTGGTCGAGGGCCGTCGGGGTCACCCCCATCACGCCCACCATCGACATCTGACCGACGGCGCCCGCGAGGACGGCTGTGCGGAACGTCGGCACCCGCAGGAGCTCTCTCGGCGTCCGCCCTCCCGTGGCCGACACCGACGGTTCGACGACCGCGAGCTCGCGGGGGTCCGGTCGAACCGCCAGCACGCAGCCGATCGCCGCGACCGAGCCCGCGATCGGCACGATCCACGGGAGGAGCGATCCCTCGCCGGCGGCCTCCTCGATCAGCGCCGCGAGCAACGGGCTCCCGATCGCCCCGATCGTGCCGGCCGCGAGCAGGATGCCCACCGCGCGTCCGCGTCGCTCCGCCGGGTACATGTCCGCGACGGCGCCGCGTCCCAGGTTCGCCCCGCCGAGCGCCACGCCGAACGGCACGGTGCTCGCCAGCAGGCCGAGGAACGATCCGGCCCGGATCGAGAGGGCGGCGGTGGCGGCCGCGCCACCCACCAACGCGTAGGACAAGATCAGCCCGGGCCGCCGCCCCACGCGGTCCATCCACCGGCCGATCAGCGCGGCACCGCCGGCGGCCGCGAGGAAATAGAGCCCCCAGAGGAGCCCGGCCGCTCCCTCACGTCCCGTGAGTCGTGCGGATGCTGGGCCGCCGATCACGAGCATCACCGGGAACGAGGTCTGGACGAAGCCCTGGGCGAACGCCAGTAGGATCGTGTTGCGTCGGACGAGCCGATCCCGTTCGCCCGGCGCCATCACAAGGCCTTCGTCGGTCGCCCGCCCGATCGTCACAGCGGCTCCGTGAGCGCCCCGAGTCGCTCCACGAGCTTTGCGTTCTCCCCGTAGTCCACCGGAACCGCGATCACCGACACGGCGTCGTCGTCGAGCGCCTTCCGGAGCGTGGGCAGCAGCTCGGATGCCTCCCCGATCGCATAGCCCTTCGCCCCGAAGCTTTCGGCGAACCGGACGAAGTCCGGGTTGCCGAACGAGACGGCCGCCCGCCGGCCGAAATGGATGTCCTGCTTCCACCCGATCAGGCCGTACCCGCCATCCACCCAGACCAGGATCACGAAGTGCACCTTCTCCCGCACCGCGGTCTCGATCTCCGCCGCGCTCATCAGGAAGGCGCCGTCGCCCATCGCCGCGAGCACCTTCCGCTCGGGGTGCACGAGCTTGGCCGCGAACGCACCCGGGAGCGCGAACGCCATCGTGGCCAGGCCGTTCGAGATCAGACACGTGTTCGGCGCGTACGTCGGGAACAGCCGCGCCATCCAGATCTTCACCGCTCCCGTGTCGCAGAGGACGATGTCCTCACGGCCCAGGGCCTCGCGGACGTCGTGCACGATCCGTTGCGGACGCACGGGGAACGCGTGGTCGTCGGCGCCGGAGCTGAGCTCCTCGCGGACCAGCCGTCCGGCGGGAGGCTCTCGGTCCCGTTCGGAAACGCCGGAGGCCGCCTCCGCGATCGCGTCCAGGGCCGCGCCGATGTCCCCCTGAACGCCCACCTCGAGCGTGTACGCCTCGTCCACCTCGGCGACCGTCCGATGGATGTGCACGATCGCCTTGTCCCGGCCGGGGTTCCAGCGCTCCGGGGCGTACTCGACCAGGTCGTAGCCAACCGCCACCACGACGTCAGCCTCGTCGAAGCCGAAGTTCGCGTAGTCGCGGACCATGAATCCGATCGTCCCGAGCGCGTTGGGGTGGTCGTCCGGGAAGACCCCTTTGCCGAGGAACGTCGTGGCCACGGGCAGGTGTAGCCGCTCCGAGAATCGCATCAGCGCGTCCATGGCGCCGTCTCGCGCGACCCCCGGCCCGGCCAGGACGACCGGGGCGGTCGCTCCCTCGAGCACCTCCACCGCTCGCTCGACCTGAGCTTCCGCGGGCGCCGGGTCGACCGGAACGTTGACGCGGAGGGGCGCGCCCGTGGTCTCCTGCTCGGCCACGTCCTCCGGCAGGACCAGGAACGTCGCGCCCGGGCGCTCGGTCCGTGCCTGCTTGAACGCCTTCCGGACCATCTCGGGCACGGCCTCGTCCACCGTGATCATCCCGCCCCACTTCGTGATGGGCCGGAAGAGCTGGACGAGATCCACGGCCTGGTGGGATTCCTTGTACAGGCGGTGCAGGCCGGCCTGCGCCGTGATCGCGACCAACGGATGCGAGTCGAGGTGGGCGTTCGCGATCCCGAGCATCAGGTTGATCGCCCCAGGCCCCAGGGTGGCGAGGCACACGCCCGGGCGGCCGGTGAAGGCTCCGTAGGCGTCGGCCATGAACGCGGCGCCGCGCTCGTCCCTCGTGGTGACGAACCGGATCGAGGAGGAGGCGAGGGCATCGATCACGTGGAGGTTCTCCTCCCCCGGCAGGCCGAAGACGTAACCGACCCCTTCGTTCTCGAGGCACTCGACGAGGAGGCTCGCCACGGTTCGTTTCCCCTGCGCGTCGTCCATCGGCGTCAGGCTACCCGGCGGTCCGGGTCGGTACGCTCGACCGGTGGAATTCCGTGACGTGGTGCGGCATCGGCGGATGGTGCGGCGCTTCGACCGGCGGCCCGTTCCCCACGACATGATCGATCGAGTGATCGACGTGGGACGTCGCGCCCCCTCGGCGGGGTTCTCGCAGGGGCTCGAACTCCTCGTGCTCGACACCCCGGAGACGATCGCGGCCTTCTGGGAGACGACCCGCGATCCCGAGTTCGGCTGGGACGTGGACACCGTCCCGCACGGGCCGACCGTCCTGATCA
>CBHFMJ010000025.1:0-13852 GCA_965994715.1 uncultured bacterium
GCACGCCTCGCTGATCGAGGACGAGGGTGATTCAGCCAACGCCATCGACGCGATCGTCGACGTCGTTGAGGCTGTCCGCGCTGGCAGGGCGCAGCTCACGTAACTGGAGGTCACGCTGGCAAGGATCGGGAATGAGAGACAGATCCCCGGGTTCCCGCCTCTGAGGTGTTGACCAGCAGTGTACCGGCAGCCAGAAGCCGGCGTTGAGCTGGAGCTTCTTCGGGCAACTTCCCAGGCTAGGAAGCGCTCACCGGCCGGAGGGACCTGCGCCTTGTAAGGGCGGCCGAAACGCGCAGGTCAGCTTGAGCAGGGCAAACCCTGTACCTCTGAGTACCTGTGAGTACCTCGGAGTGTCTGTGTCTCGTGGTGCAAGAGTGGTGCACAGCTCGCTCAGCCAGATCAACCCGTCATCGAGTCTGGGGCATGCCCAACCCGAGCATGTCCAACACCAGCGTCACGGCCTGATCGAACGTCAGTGTCTCATCCGGTTCGTCCAGGTTGCCGCTCCGCGTCCGGCGCACGCCACTCACACCGCCTCCGGCTTCCGCGCTTTCACGATCACCGAAGTCGCCACGTGGTCGTGCTGCTCGGACGGCAGCGCCGCGCGCATCAGCTCGATCACCTCGTCGGTGAACAGCGGGTACTGAGAAGCCTCATCGATGCTCTGGGGGCGGTGTCCACCCACCCACATCTCCACGAACCCGGCTTTCCCGAGCTTCTCGGCGAAGACACGCTCCGCCAGCGCCCCGGCCACTCACCCGGCCCAGGCGCTCTGGTCATTCGCGATCTCGGGCGGAAGCTCTCCCTCGACCGTGAGATCCGCGAGCACGATCCGCCCGCCGCGCCGCACGACCCGGAAGATCTCGGCGAGCGCCCGGGTCTTGCGCGCCGACAGGTTCAGGACGCCGTTCGAGATCACGACATCGACCGAGGTGTCGGGCAGCGGGATCTGCTCCATCTCGCCGTGCAGGAACTCCGTCCAGTCGCCGACGCCGGCCTCGGCCGCGTTCGTGTTGGCTCGGTCGATCATCACCTCGACGATGTCCAGGCCGATCGCTCTCCCAGTCGGCCCCACACGCTTCGCGGCCAGGATCGTGTCGATACCACCGCCCGACCCAACGTCGAGGACCACCTCGCCGGGCTGGAGGAACGCGTATCGGACGGGATTGCCGACGCCGAGTGCCCAATCACGGGCGCCAACCGGCAGCTCCGCGAGCTCCTCCTCGCTGTAGAGCCTGCCGGCGACGACCTCGCCGGCCCCGCTCGCGATCGATCCGTACGCGTCACGGACCGCGTCCTTGATCTCGTCCTGGTACATCAGGTCCTTCGCCACGGCTACAACTCCTCCACGAACCGCTCGAGCCTTTCCTTCACCTGCGCAGGGACCTCGTCCGATGAGCCCGACGCCAGGAATCGCCGGATCTCCTTCGCGAACTCGAGCTCACCGCAACATCGGCGGCAGAAGGAGAGGTGGTGCTCGACCTTCTCCTGATCCTCCGGCGCGATCGCGTGGTCGAGGTAGTCCCAGAGCTGCCGGACCGCCTCCGAGCACGGGATCGCGGCCGTGGTCTTACCCATCGTCGTCTCCCGTCGTGATCAGCTGGTTCTCCTCGGCGTAGGCCCACATCGTCCGCTCGAGGAGGTTCCGGCCTCGGTGGAGGCGGGCGAGGATCGTCCCGAGCGGAGCGTCGAGGACCCGAGCGATCTCCTTCGTCGAGAAGCCGTCCATGTACCGGAGCACCAACGGCGCCCTGTAGATCTCGGGCAAGCAGAGCAGAACCTCCCGCAGGTCGTCGCGATCGAACGCGCCCAGGAAGTCCGCGTGGAGCGAGTCGGAGTACGGGAGCGGATCCTCGTCGATCAGCGTGCGATACAAGGAGAAATCCTCCAGGTCCCCGACGGCAACTTCCTCGACGTGACGACCGCGCTTCCGGAGCTCGTCTCGGAAGACGTTCAAGAGGATCGTCTTCAGCCAGCGGCCGCCGGCCGCCTGCTCCTTCAGGCTCCCGAACGCCCGGTAGCCCTGCAGCAATGCCTCCTGCACCAGGTCCTCCGCCCCATCTCGCACGAGCCGGCGCGCCAGGGAGTAGAGCCCCGGGAGCTCCTGATGGACGAGCTCCTGGTAGGCCTCCTTCGTCCGATCCCGGGTGGCGATCCGACCCATCTCCGCTCGACGCGACACGCGTTGGCCTTCCAAGGGATAGACGTTCGACAGGGGCGAACTCATTGCATCAGGTCGCCCCGGCAATGGTCGAGCCGCTGCCGGCGTCTTAGCCCAGTGGAGGAGGTGATCGGTCATGGCGACCATCACGGCAGAGGGTTCGCGATCGGCGACGGTGGAGCGAGATCTCAAGAGGGGCTCGTGGCTGATGGGGATCGCGGCGGTCGGGTTCATCGGGTACGGGGTGATCTTCTTCATCCGGAACTTCACCGACGCGTTCTTGGAGCTGGGCATCGGTCCAGCGCAGGTGGACGTGGGGAGGGACGCGATCCGGGACTTCAGCCCGTCGCTGTACCACTACATCGGGCACCTGCACATCGCGGTCTCGGGGTTCATCGCGGCGACCGGTGTCGCGGTCCTGTTCCTCGTGGCTTACGGCGTCCGACGCGGCGAGCTGTGGGCTTGGGTGGGCGCCACCGCGGCCCCGGTGCTGGGCCTGCTCGTGGCCCTCCCCGACCACTACCCGAACAACTTCGACACGCTCGGACACCTCGGGCTGATCTACCTGGCGACGGCGATCTTCGCCGTGGGGGCGCTCTGGGCGCTCCGCGGCGTCCTGGCGGCTCGGACCGAGTGATGGCGACCGACGTAGGCGTGCTCTGTGCGAAGTGTGGCGGGGCGACCGACGGTTGGAAGTGCGCGATCTGTGGTTCGGTGGCGAGCGAGCACGACGAGCACCATCTGCACTCCGGTTCCGATCGGTACTGCACGCTCAAGTGCGCGGCCTGTCAACAGTCGGACGTTCACTGCACGTGCGTCTGAGCAACGGTCGAGGAGGCCGACACGCATCGCGCCCGGTGGTCCGCATCGCTGGCTGACCCTCACTTCGAGGCCTAGTCTCCGACTGTTGTGACGGATCTCACCCCGGAGGAGGAATGGCGCGAGTTCCTGAACTGTACCCATCCACATCAGCGCCATCGAAGCCCGTTCCGATTCGTCCCATCCGACCCGCGTTGCAGGCTCTGCGCTGCCCCGTTCCGGGCACCCGGCTCGTTCGTGTTCAAGCGATTCGGGTTCACCCCGTGGGAGAAGAACCCGAACCTCTGCAAGCGATGCTTCACCGGTCTCCAGATCCACGCGGCAAGCTGTCCTTCGCTGCTCGACTCGGACGTGCACGGGGCGGAAGTGGAACTGTCGATGCTGTTCGCCGATATCCGCGGCTCCAGCGAGATCGCGAGACGGATGTCGTCCTGGGAATTCACCCATCTGATGAGCCGCTTCTATCGCGTCGCCCGGGAGGTCTTGGTCGCCAACGACGCGATCATCGAGAAGTTCGTCGGCGATGCGGCCGTCGGCTTGTTCCTCCCGTTCCTGGCTGGTCCACGACACGCCCAGCGTGCGATGGAAGCCGGCAGAGCCTTGCTCGAGGGGACCGGTCATCGCTCTCAAGAAGGACCATGGGAGCCGCTAGGTGTCGGCGTTCACACAGGTATGGCCTTCGTCGGTGTCGTGGGGACGAAGAACGCGATGGACTTCACCGCCCTCGGCGACCCCGTGAATCTCGCCGCCCACCTCGCCAGTCAGGCAGCCGCGGGAGAGATGCTCGTCACCGAGGATGTAGCCCGGGTGTCGTCAGTGACCACGAGGAGCCTCCAACGTCGCCGGCTGACGCTGAAGGGTCACGAGATGGATGCTGTCGTCATCGACGGGTGAGGATCCCGCCCCGTGGCACCGATCACCAGCTGTGGGCGCAGAGGAACTCGAACCGCGACCTTCGCCCTGCAATACCCACCCGCCGATTTCGGCGCGTGGCTTTCACCCGGTTCGTGGGCGCCTGACCGCGCGTCTATGTCACAACGGCCTGTCGTCGAACCCATCCCAAGGCGCGTATGACATGGCACGTGCATGGGTTCAACTGTTGGCGGCTCTCATGGCAGCAACCGATGCAGCCGCGTGGGTGTTGGGGTCCCGATTGGAACGTCCCGGGCACGGTGTTGAGCTGCGGGCCCGGCTGCAGCCCCCTCCCCTCATCGGCCGCGGAGGCGACCTGGTACAGGTTGCTCCCTTCGTCTATCCGATCCTGGTTGTGGTCGCACCCGGCTGGGCTTACGAGGGGTGGTTGAACTGGTCGACCGAGATCGATCTGGTTCTGCAGGCGGTCGGTCTCGGTCTCTGGGCTCTTGGCATCGCCGTGGGGGTATGGGCTGTTCAGGCGATAGGCGGGTACGGGGCCGTCAGCGGGGTGACGGTGGACCATCAGCTGGTGAGCGACGGGCCCTATCGGTATGTTCGCCACCCCGTCTACACGGCGATGATCGCAGTCGCAGTGGGCACCACCTTGGTCTTTCGGAGCTACCTGCTGCTGGTAGTTGCAGCGTTGTCCATCGTCACCCATCTCTGGTGGGCGGCCGCCGAGGAGACGCTCCTGAGCTCCCCCGAGGGCCTTGGCGACGCCTACCGCAGCTACGCATCCCACACCGGCCGGTTCCTTCCCCGCGTGAGGCGGGCTCGATGACCAACCGGATCGTTATGAGACACACGTAAGTCCGCGCGTGCGCCCGCGAGGCACGCGAACGCCTGGGTTCGCCCCAACCGGGACGAAATCGGACGCAGACCGGACGCACGGTCGTTCCTTGATGAGCGAGGGGTTGAAAAGGGCGTCTGACCAGCGCGTCTACTCGGTGGGCGCTGAGGGACTCGAACCCCGTCCTTCCCCTTGTAAGGCGACCGAAACATGCAGGTCAGCGGCCCGACCAGCCGAGATACCGTGACGCTGAGTACCTGTTAGTACCTGCGAGTGTCAGTGTCTCGTGGTGCAAGAGTGGTGCACCGAGGGCGCCTCGGAACACACGACCTCGCCGTCGCCCGGGCCAACTCGTCGCCGCCTCACGCGGCCTCGCGAAGACGTAGGCTGAATCCTGAAAAGAAACCCGGTCTCATGGAGGGGCCGGCTGGGGAGACTTCCCGCACCGATCCAAGGCTCGGCGCTTGGCACCAGCGTGGAGCGTCCGATCCGGCATAACTCTGCTCGCTCTGTTGAGGCGAACATCCCAGCGGTCGCTCCGCACGAAGCACGGAGGAGGACGCATGGAACGCGTATCCGGGGGCAGAAGTCCGACCCAAGAGGAGCATGCGAGGCACGACGACTTGTTCACGACCGAGACGACTGGGCTCTCAGAAGCGATGCGTCCTCAACTCATCCGGCTACACGACGGCGACCGATTCGACCTTCGCATCGAGCCCGTGCGAAAGCGCATCGATGAGGCTGAACTGCGCATGCTCGGATACAACGGCTCGATCCCCGGCCCGACCTTGCATGTGGATCAAGGGTCGGAAATCACTGTGCAGGTGAGCAACAACGGGGATGTTGAGGCAACGGTCCACTGGCACGGGCTTCGCCTGGAGAACCGCTATGACGGGGTCCCGCACGAGACACAGGCACCCATCCCGATCGGAGGGACGTTCAGCTACAAGGTCCAGTTCCCCGACGCCGGCTTCTACTGGTACCACCCGCACGTCCGCGAGGACTTCGGCCTGGAGATGGGTCTGTACGGCACGATCATCGTCGACCCAGCCGACCCTTCGTACTGGCCCGCTGTCGACCGCCAGCTGAGCATGACGCTAGACGATCTGCTCGTCGAGAACGGGCAGATAGCGCCCTTTCATCGCTCCGGCCCCAACTACACAGCGATGGGGCGGTTCGGCAATGTGATGTTGATCAACGGCGAGACCAGGTTCTCGGGCGAAGCAGCGGTGGGAGAGGTGGCGCGCCTCTATCTGGTGAATACGGCGAACACGCGGATCTTCAACTTCTCCCTCCGCGACGCGCGGATGAAGCTGGTCGGTGGCGACAGTGGTCGCTACGAGCGCGAGACCTTCGTCGATGAGGTGATGCTGGCTCCGTCGGAGCGGGCGGTCCTGGACGTGATGTTCGACACCCCCGGGGAGGCGCGACTCGAGCATCGAACACCGGACCGTGTCTACGGCCTCGGTGCCTTCGCTGTGGAAGGGAATGCAACCGGGGCCGCGGCCGCGTCCTTCGAGGCCTTGCGCGTCGACCCTCAGCTCACCGCTGAGCGTCAGTCGATCGGCCGCGACATCGAACGGCCGCCGGACAAGGTACTCGCCTTCGTGGCCTCCATGCCGCTCCTCTACGGAGATGACATCGCGACAGCGACCTCTTACGCATGCCCGATGCACCCAGAGGTCGCATCGGCGGAGCCGGGAACCTGCCCGAAGTGCGGCATGCAGCTACTCCCAGTCCACTCCAAGGAGGAGCCTCCGGCCTCTTACGCATGTCCTATGCACCCGGAGGTCACGTCGTCGGAGCCGGGAACCTGCCCGAAGTGCGGCATGCAGCTGCTCCAGGTGCGTTCGGAGGAGCCAAACCCGGCCAAGTACGTCTGTCCGATGCACCCGGAGGTCACGTCGTCGGAGCCGGGAACCTGCCCGAAATGCGGCATGAAGCTCGTTCCGGCAGACACCTTGCCGGCGACCGAGCCTAAGCCGAGCGAGGATGCCATTCACCACGAGCACCAAGGACTCGAACAGAACGACGGACTCGAGTGGGAAGACCTGATGCCGGAGATCAACCGTGCATCGGAGCCCAGCAACATGCGATGGATGCTCATCGACCGGGAGAGCGGAGCCGAGAACGGGGCCATCAGCTGGGCCTTCACGGTCGGCGACCGGGTGAAGATCCGACTCGTCAACGAGATGGAATCGGATCACCCGATGCACCACCCGTTCCACGTCCACGGCGCGGGGCGATTCTTGGTCCTGTCTCGGGACGGCGAGCCGGAATCCAACCTGGTGTGGAAGGACACCGTCCTCGTGCCGGCAGGACGGACGACAGATGTCTTGCTCGAGGTCTCGAATCCGGGCCTGTGGATGGCACACTGCCACATCGCCGAGCACGCCCAGAGCGGGATGATGTTCAGCTTCAACGTCTCGCGACGTGAGCCCTCCGAGGTGACGTCATGACGTCGGAGATGGAGCCCTTCGTTCGACGTCGTCGTTGGTGGCAGCCAAGCCGGCCTCAGCCTCGGCCTTGGTTCGGAACTCCCTCCAGTGCTGGCGTCCGCCCGGATCTCGGAAGGTAGCCAGATACTTGCCTGACGCCTTCAGATACACGCCCTCGCCGACACGAGCCCTCTGTTTGCCCTTCGGCACCGTCGTTCGTTTGCTCACGCTGCCAGCCTTTCGTGCCACGCGTGTTGACCTCTGCTGACCAAGACGTGAAGTGAGCATACGGGTGGGCACCGACACGGATGCTTCCAGGTATCGTGAGCAGGACCATTCCGTGGTGGGCGCTGGAGGATTTGAACCTCCGACCTCTTCCGTGTCAAGGAAGGCTCGCGCAACGCTCTGACCAGCACTTTCGCAGGTCAGGGCGCCTGCGACTCTCCTCGTGAGTACCGTTGGTTACCGTCTGTTTCGGTCGGCTCCTTGACCTGATGTTGACCAGGCGGGATCCGTCGCCCGCAGCGATCGGCAGTCCGTCAAGACTCGTCCCGCGCTTGATTTGCCCTCGGGTTTCGGTGCCACCTTGGGAAGATACTGCTGCGATCGTGAGAAGCCACGGACGCTCCTCTCATAGGCTGCGCCGATGCGACGTCCGAACACGAGACCGATGGCTGACTCGTGGCGTAGCGGGCATCGGTACGGGGAGCCTCCTGGCTGATGCCGGGCATGAAGTGCCAAGTGCCCTCCTCCCAGCGTTCCTCACGACTACCCTTGGAGCACCTGCGGCGGCCCTCGGCATCATCGAGGGCCTTTCGGATGGAGCTGCCGGCGTGGCCCGGCTCGCTGGCGGCGCGCTCGCCGATGACCCGCAGCGGCGTCGCCGCACTGCTATCGGCGGTTACGCCTCAAAGGCGATTCTGTCCGCGCTGATCGGAACCGCGGCCGCGATCTGGCAGGTCGCACTGCTGCGAGTAGGTGCTTGGGTCGCACGAGGTATCCGGGTCCCCTCGAGGAATGCCCTACTCGCCGACGCCGTGCCGTCCCGCGCCTACGGCCGTGCCTATGGGTTCGAGCGGATGATGGACAATGTCGGGGCGATCCTCGGTCCGCTCATCGCTCTCGGGTTGATCGCTACCTTCTCGCTGCGCACCGCCATCTTGATCTCAGTGATCCCCGGTCTGCTCGCAGTTCTCGCGATCGTGTACGCCATCCGACACCTCCCACGTTCGACGGCACTGCACCACGCCAAGGTTCAGCTCCGCGTCCGTGAGGCGCTCAGTGGTGGCCTCGGAAGGGTCTTCATCGGCATCACCGCCTTCGAGATCGGCAACGTCGCGGCCACATCGATGATCCTTCGAGCCACGGAGCTCACGACGCGAGAGCACGGCACGGATCGAGGCGCGGAACTGGCCGTGATCCTGTATATCGGATACAACGTCGCCGCCGCGATCGTGAGCCTGCCAGCTGGGAGGATCGTCGATCGTCTCGGTGGGATCGTCGTGATGGCGACCGGAGCTGGCCTCTTCGGCGTCGCGTACGTGAGCCTCGCCACCGCTGATGCGGACCTGCTCCTGCTCGCGTTCGCGTTTGCGGCAGCGGGTCTCGGGATCGGATGCGTGGAGACGGCTGAGCATGCCACCGTGGCTACCCTGGCTCTACCCGAGGTAAGAGGATCGGCGTTCGGTCTGCTAGCCGCGACTCAGAGCTTCGGGAATCTCGCCGCGAGCAGCGTGGCGGGTCTCCTCTGGAGCGCGTTCTCGCCCAGGGTCGCCTTCGGATATGCGGCGATCTGGATGCTCATCTCTCTCGCAGGGTTCCTCTTCGCTCGGGGCATGCGATCGCAAACTGCCTAGTCGTCCACGAGGTCCGCGAGGAGCAGACGGATCCGGCGCTCCAGCTCGTCACGGATCGGCCGGACTTCCTCGAGAGTCTTCCCAGCCGGGTCGTCGAGCTCCCAGTCCTCGTAGCGCTTCCCCGGGTAGATCGGACACGCGTCCCCGCAGCCCATAGTGATCACGACGTCGGACGCTCGGACGAACTCATCCGTCAGGGGTTTCGGATACTCCCTCGAGAGGTCGACGCCGACTTCCTCCATGGCTTGCACGACGGCAGGGTTGATCTCCTCCGCCGGCGTGCTTCCGGCGGATCGAACGTGCACGCGACCCTTGGCATGCTTCGCGAGGAGTCCGGCGGCCATCTGGCTGCGGCCTGCGTTGTGCACGCAGACGAACAGTACCTCCGCGTGCTCCTTCGCGATCGCGCCCTCCGCCTGACCTAACGCGCGGAGCCGCTCGCGTGCGAACCGATGAGCCAGGACCGGGAGATGGTTGGTCACGGTCGCGTGCGGCCAGCGATCGAGCGCGTCCCGAACGAACCGAGAGATCGTCTCGGAACCGAAGATCCCCTTGAACTCACGCGTGAGCGCAGCCACGGTTCCCTCGAAGTCCGCCGTGCTCAGCAGCGACGCCGCGCTATTCTCCATCGTTCCTCCCCTGGGGTCAGGACGCGGGCTTCGTGGCCCGCACGATCGCCCCGTACATCTGATCGGCCTCGGCGTGTGTGGGCCCGATCGAGATCTGCTCGAAGCCGGCTGCCTCGAGCTCGTGCTCGTACTCGGCGATGGAGAGCGCACCGGCGATACAGCCGACATAGCTTCCCCGCTCGGCGCGCTCGGCCCGCGAG
Source organism: uncultured bacterium (assembly GCA_965994715.1). GTDB lineage: Bacteria > Actinomycetota > UBA4738 > UBA4738 > HRBIN12 > JAJNBA01. Next base: position 9,809 of record CBHFMJ010000025.1, read on the forward strand.
AGGTCGTTCGCAGCGACAACGTCGCTGATCCCGATGCGCCCGCCAGGTCGGAGGACACGGAACATCTCTCTGATCACCCGGGGCTTGTCCGTGGACAGGTTGATCACGCAGTTCGAGATCACGATGTCCACGCTAGCGTCGGGGAGCGGCACGTCCTCGATCAAGCCCTTCAGGAACTCGACGTTGGTGGCCCCGGCCTTGCGTGCGTTCTCTCGGGCGAGTTCGAGCATCTCATCGGTCATGTCGAGGCCGTATGCGAATCCGGTGGGACCGACGCGGCGGGCGGAGAGCAGGACGTCGATCCCACCACCCGAGCCGAGATCCAGCACGGTCTCACCCTCTGCGAGGTCGGCGACCGCCGTCGGGTTGCCGCATCCGAGGCTCGCGAGCACCGCCTCGTCCGGGAGCGTGCCTCGCTCGGTCACGTCGTAGAACTTCAGCCCGTAGCCGTTCGCTGGGGCGCAGCAGGCGGCATCGGTCACATCGTCGGCGGCCAGGCCGCGCTTCACCGATGTCGCCGCTGCCGCGTAGCGCTCGCGGACGGTCTCTCGAAGCTCATCCATGAGTGACCTCCTCGAAGACAAGGATCGAACGGAGTCGCTGCCGGGCGTCGTTCCGGAGCGAGTAGTAGGCCCACACGCCGCGCTGCTCGCGCTCGAGGAGCCCGGCGTCCATCAGCTTCTTCATGTGGAAGCTCACCGTGGGTTGGGAGAGCTGAAGCAGGTCGGTCAGGTGGCAGACGCAAACGGGCTCCCCCGATGCCGCGAGGAGGTTCACGATCCTGACCCGCGCGGGATCGGCCAGCGCCTTGAAGACCCCTGCGGTCGCGTCGGCGTCGGCCCTCGACATGCGCATCGTGTCGATCGGAACGCAGGCTTCAGCCGGTGATGTCTCGCGGAGAGGCAGCGCTTTGAGCGGCGTCATCTGTGGATCCACCTTCCATCGACATCCATCGATGGACCATACCACCATCCATCGAAGATCGTCGATGCCTCTTCACGTGCCAGATGAGGTGGTCGATCTCTCGGCTTGGCTCCCCTGCAAGTGCGCGAACGTTCAGATCATTCGGAGGCTGTCGTCATTGGAATGAAGTCCCATCAGATGGCCCTCGACTCCTCCCACTGGTCCACACCACTCTCCGTCGCATATCGGTCGATCTCGTCGAGTTCCTCGGCGGAGAAGTCCAGGTTCTCGAGCGCCGCGATGTTGTCCTCGAGTTGGGCCACGCTGCTCGCCCCGACGAGCGTCGAGGTCACCCGAGGATCGCGCAGTGTCCACGCGAGCGCCATCTCCGCAAGCGTCTGTCCCCGCCGTTGCGCGATCTCGCTCAGCGAGCGAACCTTCCCGAGGTTCTCCTCGGAGAGCATGCTTCCGGGGAGCGAGCTGTCCTTGCTCGCCCGTGAACCCTCCGGGATCCCGTGGAGATAGCGATCCGTGAGCAGTCCCTGCGCGAGTGGCGAGAACACGATGCATCCGACACCCTCCCGACCCAGGACGTCGAGGAGACCGTCCTCGATCCAGCGGTTGAGCATCGAATACGACGGCTGGTGGATCAGCAGCGGCGTGCCCAGACCCTGAAGGATCCGCACGGCATCCTGTGTTCGCTCCGGGGAATACGAGGAGATCCCGACGTAGAGAGCCTTCCCCTGGTCGACCGCTGCAGCGAGCGCGCCGAGCGTTTCCTCGAGTGGTGTGTCGGGGTCAGCGCGGTGCGAATAGAAGATGTCAACGTAATCGAGGCCCATCCGGGCCAGACTCTGGTCCAGGCTCGCGAGGAGATACTTCCTGGATCCCCACTCACCGTACGGCCCGGGCCACATGTCGTACCCGGCCTTCGTCGAGATGACCAGCTCATCGCGATAGCGACGCAGGTCGCCGGCAAGTACGCGGCCGAAGTTCTCCTCGGCGGAACCGTACGGCGGCCCGTAGTTGTTGGCGAGGTCGAAGTGCGTGACACCCAGGTCGAACGCCCTGTGGATGATGGGCCGCTGTTCCTCGAATGGCCGGTCTCCGCCGAAGTTCTGCCACAGGCCGAGCGAGATCGCGGGGAGCTGCAGTCCGCTCCGACCGGTCCGGCGGTACCGCATGCTGTCGTATCGATCGGCCGCCGGCAAGAAGGTCATCGCGCCACGGCATGATACGAGAGCGCCTCGAAAGGCCGTCGTGCAATTACTGCTAAGAGGTGTTGACCACGGCGGGTCCCACAGGAAACTGCCACCGTCGACCGACACGAAGGAGGGTGCGCTGACCCTGGTTGATCGGTCCGTGTCCGAGCCTCTGCCGACGGCTAAACAGCCCTGCGTGCCCAGGCTCGACGACGAGTCGTCGCAGGGCTGACGATCTAAACGGTGCTGCCTCAGTGCCCTGCTCGGAACAGCCGGACCGCTCCCCCCACCCCCTTCAGCTCGACGAGACCGACCTCCGTGAACGACGCGGACACGGAACCGGCGGCGTCGACGACCGCCTGGCTGACAAGGACCTGATGGGGGGCCGCATGGTCGGCGATCCGAGACGCGAGGTTGACCGTCCGGCCGTAGTAGTCACCCTCTTGGAACAGGACCGGACCCGCGTGGAGCCCCACGTGCGCCGGCGGAAGGCCAGCCCACGCGAGGCCCTCCATGATCTCGAGCGCGGCCACGACGCCATGTCCGGGCTCGGGGTAGTAGAGCATCACCCCGTCACCCAACCACTTCGTCGCCTTCCCACCGTACTGGGTCGAGGTGCGTCGGACGAGACCAGCGACCGTCTCGGCGAGCTCGGCGGCAGCCTCATCCCCCTGCTCCTCGGTCAGCTGCGTGTACCCGGCGATGTCCAGGAAGCAGATCGCAGGCGGTTCCTGCAATCGGCTGTGGACCCCCGCCTCCGCGAGCACGGCCTCGACGCCATCCAGGACATTCTTCGTCCATGCATGTTCCTGGTGCCCGTGATACAGCCCGAGGATCGCCGCGTCCATCTGGGGCGCGATCCGCTGCGCGGCACCCGTCTCCGCGGCGCGGAGCATCTCGGTCGGGGTCATGCCGCCGTCGAGCAGCGGCTGCTCTACCTCGGTGTGCCACCAGTGGCCCTCGGTCTCGGCGATCCGCCGGATGCTGTCGCCGTAGACTCGCAGCCAGCGCTCGATCGCCCTCGGCCTGACGCCGTCGGCGACCTGGGCCCGCATCAGGCGGATCACCGGGCGCTCGTGCTCACGAACGCGGTCGCGTGGGGTCGGCTCGCCCGACCCCATCGCCTCGCGGAGCTTCAGCAGCAGGTCGAGTGGAATGTTCGTCTCCTCGGCCACCTCTTCGAACGTGTCCTCGGTGGTCGCGGAGAGCCGCTCGTACAACGGGAGGTCGTAGAAGTCGAGCGACAGCTCGTGTAGCCGCATCGCCTCCGCGATGCCGTCGAGCGGCAGGCCCGCTTGGTCGAGCGTCCGCAGCAGGCGGATCCGCCGCACATCGCCCGTGGAGAACGACCCGTTCTCATCCGGCGGGACGATCCCGAGCTTGACGAGTTGCGAGACGAACTCCGGCAGCACGTCCGCCGCCTTCGCCGCCTCCTGGGCCTGATACCGGAACTTCGATGGACTCGCCGTGGACGCCGTCATGATGCGGACGCGCTGACGCCCTTGTCGTCATAGACGTAGACCAAAGTCCCTTCCTCAACGCGAGTGGGGAGCATGATCAGCCTTGCATCGGGCCGAACGGGTCCTGAGAGCGCGTGGCCGGTGCGAGCGTCGAACCGGCTCCCGTGCCATTCACACGTGAAGCGATCGCCTTCGAGAACGAGCGGCCCACCGTGGTGCTGGCAAACGTTGATGTACGCCCTTGGCTTCCCGTTCACCAACGTGACGAGGACCTCCCTGCCGAGGAGGTCAGCTGAGATAGACCCGGTCTGTGGGATGTCACCGACCGGAAGCAATCGATGTCTCATCTGTTCTCCCTCCTCCCCATTCCTTGTTCCTGAGACATCTGACTCTCTCCCATCGAGGTCGTGATCGGTAAGAAGCGATCTAGGTGAACCTCTTGACGAAGTCGAGCGCCGTCTGGGCGACCTCGCGCCAGC
>CBHFMJ010000026.1:0-13795 GCA_965994715.1 uncultured bacterium
GCGCGCGCGTTCTATCGATGGGTGCGATCGCGATCGACCCGAGCGACTCCGACCACTACTACCTCGGGACCGCGGTCGCTCGCCACGGCTCCTCGTCGGCCAACGGCGGCCGCAGGACCCCGCCGAACGCGCCCACGCTCGGCGTCTATGAGACTACCGACGGCGGCGCAACGTTCGATCTCGTCTTCTCCCTTGACCCGAACCCGACACCCGCGTCCACGGGCAACGACTGGTTCCAGGGTGGCGTGAACAGGATCCTCCTGGATCCCAACGACCCCGAGACGGTCTACGTCGCCCTGTTCGGATACGGGCTGTGGCGCCGGTCACCGTCGATCGACGGCACCACCCAGTTCCGACAGGTCTTCCAGACGTTCAATCCCGACGACACGTTCGGCGACCGAACGGAGTTCGACCTCGTCGACGTGGGAAACACCACGCGCATCTACCTCGGTGACTCGTCCGACGATCTGGCCTACTCCGTGGTCTGGCGGACCGACGACGCGAACGTGCCCGCGGCCGACCTGCTGACGGGCGGGACGAACGGCGGCTGGACGCTGCTCTCGAGCCCCGTCAACGGCACCGACGGGTTCGGCTCGTACTTCTTCTGCCACTTCCAGTGCGGTTACGACATGTTCGTGGAATCTCCGCCGGGCCAGCCCGACACGGTATGGATCGGCGGCGCGATGAACTACGACGAGCTCCCGGTCTTCGGGGGCAACGGCCGCTCGAACGGGCGCGCCGTGATGCGTTCCACCGATGCGGGCGTCTCGTTCACGGACATGACGAACGACGCCCAGAACCCGCCGCTCGGCATGCACCCCGACCAGCACGCGATCGTCTTCGCGTCCGATCCCGACATCGCGATCGTGGGGTCCGACGGTGGCGTGATCCGCACCGACGGGAACTACGTCGACGACTCAGGCGAGTGCGCGTCGAGGCCGATCGAAGGACCGGACCTGGTGGACTGCGAGAACTGGCTGAGCGCGGTGCCGCGCTTGCTCACCACGATGAACGAAGGGCTCGCGACGATCCAGTTCCAGAGCCTGTCGGTGAACCCCGACGACCCGCTGGGCGATCTGATGGGCGGGACGCAGGACAACGGGACCTGGCTCTTCTCGGGCGGACCCGAGTGGCTGGAGACGATCGACGGCGACGGCGGTCAGTCCGGGTACGGCGCGGAGGACGGCGACATCCGCGTCCACACGTACTTCGACGCCACGCCCGACGTGAGCTTCGACGCCGGGGCGCCCGGGAGCTGGAACTGGATCGGCGATCCGCTCCAGAAGAGCAAGGAGCAGCGCTCGTTCTACGTGCCCCTGATCACCGATCCGGTCGTTGGTGGGGCGATGTTACCCGGGATGGAGAGCATCTGGCGAACTCAGAACAACGGTGGCCCGCAGGCCTTCCTCGAGGAGAACTGCAACGAGTACACGGGCACCTTCCAGCACGTCTGCGGGGACTGGAAGCCGATCGGTTCGGGCACGAGCGGCAACCTGACGTCGACGTTCTACGGACGCGACAAGCTCGGGCACTACGTCGTTGCCACCGAGCGCTCCGGCGGCGACACCGCGACGCTCTGGGCGGGGACCCGGGTCGGTCGCGTGTTCGTCTCGAAGAACGCGAACGCCCCCCGACAGCAGGTGAGCTACCGGAGGATCGATACGCCCGCACAGCCGGAGCGGTTCGTGAGCGGGATCGCGATCGATCCGACCAACCCGAACCACGCACTCGTCTCGTTCTCCGGATACGAGGCGTACACGCCCGGCCAGCCCGGCCACGTGTTCGAGGTGACGTTCCACCCGGGCACCGGGAACGCGACCTGGAAGGACATCAGTGCCAACATCGGCGACCAGCCGGTCACCGACGTTGCGTTCGACGACCAGACGGGCGACGTCTACGTGTCGACAGACTTCAACGTCCTTCGGCTCGAGGACGGCGGCAGCGTGTGGGTCGAGGCGGCTACGGGGCTTCCGCCGGTGGCCACGTACGGCCTCACGATCGACACGTCGGACGCGGGCCGGGTGCTCTACGCGGCCACGCACGGCCGAGGGGCCTGGTCGGTGGCGCTGCCGTAAAGCGGCGACCGCGGCAGGTCAGGCGGCCGGGTTCGTCACCGTGGCCGCGAACTCCTCGAGGTTGTCCACGTAGCGCTGGACGTCGGCGTCGGAGTGCACGATCGAGGTGGTCCAGCTCTCCCACTTCGACCCGGGTGACTTGAACACGCCTCGGTTCAACTGCCACAGCCACGCGAGCTGCGGCACGCGGTCATCGATGTCCCACAGGTCGCGGTACTCGTGGATCGGCTGGTCGCGGAACTCCACGGACCCCTTGGCGCCCAACAGCTTCACGTTGGCCGGGAGGCCATGCTTCGTGCACGCCTCCAGGCTGCGGACGAGGATCGCGTTCAGCTCCTCGAAACGCCCGTACGCCTCCGGCGTCATCACCTCCAGCAGGTTCGCCTTCGCCGCGGCCATCGTGAGCGGGTTGCCGTTGAACGTGCCCTGCTGGTCGAGCTCGCCGCTGATCACCATGCCCATCGCTTCGTCTGTCCCCCCGATCGCGCCACATGGGAGGCCCGCGCCGAGCGCCTTCGCCAGACAGACGAGGTCCGGCACGACGCCGAACGCCTCGACGGCACCGCCCCACGCGAGCGTGAAGCCGGTCTTCACCTCGTCGAACACGAACAGCGCGCCGTCCGCCCGGCAGAGCTCCTTCAGGCCGGCGAGGTAGCCGGGATCGGGCAGGACGAGCCCGCAGTTCGTCATCGCCGGCTCGACGATCATGCACGCGAACTCGCCGGCATGCTCGGCGAACGCTGCCTTCGCCGCCACGAGGTCGTTGAACGGGACGTTCACGACGAGGTCGACGAACTCCTTGGGCAGCCCCTTCGTCTGCGGAACCGCGACGGGACGGTCGCGTGAGCCCGCCTGTTCTTCCGACGGGAACACGCTGACCATCAGCGAGTCGTGGTGGCCGTGGTACGTGCCCTCGATCTTCAGGATCTTCGAGCGGCCGGTCACGGCGCGGGAGATCCGGCACGCGTCGAGCGTCGCCTCGGTGCCGGAGTTTCCGAAGCGCCACTGCGGCAACCGGTAGCGCTCCGCCAGGTTCTCCGCGACCGGGAGCGCCTCTTCCGTCGGCTGGGCGAAGTGCGTCCCCTCGGCGACCCGGCGCTGCACCGCTTCCACCACCTTCGGATGGGCGTGCCCCATCACCATCACGCCGTAGCCGTTGTGGAGGTCGACGTACTCGTTCCCGTCGATGTCCCACACGTGCGCGCCCTCGCCACGTCGCACGTAGATCGGATGCGGTGGCCACGACTGCCACGAGGAGGAGACGCCCCCGGGCAGGAAGCGCTTGGCCTCCTCCCGGTACGAGAGCGAGCGGGCGTGTCTTCGGTCGAGCGCCTCGGTCTCGCGCTTCGTCAGCTCCTCGACCCACTCCAGGTCGATGTCGACGGTCCGAGCGGTATCCATCGCCGAGGAGATTACGCCGTCCGCCGGCTCAGGCGCTGCCGGTCCCGCCCTCACCCAGGGGCGCGAGCCGGGACCCGATCACGAGCGCTGCCGAGAACAGGACGAGGTTCTTGATGACGAACTCGCCCTCGACGGTGAGCAAGAGAGGGTTCCCGTCGCGGAACGCGATCTCCGGGAGCAGGACGAGCACGAGGAACGTGCCGGCCATCTGGAGCACGAGGAGCGGCAAGGCGAGCCGCATCAACCTGCCCGCCAGGAGACAGAGCCCGACGAAGACCTCCACGGCGCCGAGGGCCGGGACGACCAGGTCGGGATCGAACCAATAGATCGTCTTCGCGACGAGGCCGGACACCGGCGAGACGTCGAAGATCTTGAGCAGCCCGAACCAGAGGAACACCACGCCGACGGAGATCCGGAGCATGGGGATGCCGATCCGCGCCAGGAACGGCCGGAGCCGGGCGTCGGCGTGCTCGGCCTTCTTCCGAACGTCGGCGGCGTTCGATCGGGTCACCCAAAGATGGTAGCCGCCCTCGCGGTTGTCGGGCCTGTGCGTCGGTGTCATCGATCGATCCTCAATGACGAAACCCTCAGGCGAGGGCTGAGTGGGTGGTCCTCCCTACCTCATCTATGGAATGCTTGCCCTTCGAGGCTCAAGATGTGCCCGACCTCGAGCTCAGGTTTGGCGTAGGAAGGGGGTGGATAGACCCAAGAATGGACATGTCGGATGAACTCTTCGTGTTGCCTCCTGCTGCCCCCGTTGGCCGGCGGACCAGATCGCGCACGTCCTCCCGCAGGGAGCGGCGCTCCGCGAGGTTCGAGCGATGGCGCGAACGACGGATCTTCCGGCTGACCGATCGCCTGGAGCAGCGTCGGGACCGCCTCGCCGACCGTCGGGCGCGCCTGATGAAGAACGGCCATCGAGGTGGGCTGTGGACGCGCCTCCGAGGTTGGCTCCTGTCCGGCGCTGAGCGTCTGGAGCTCCTCGACGAGCTGCTCCTTATCCGCTGGAACCGGTTCCTCCTCCATCTCTCCGCGCGTTGGGAGCGCTTGCCGGGCCCGGCGTCCCGAGGAGGTGCGGTCGCCGCGGCCGGCGTCTCCCTCACCCTGGCATTCGCGGTGGTCGTGATGCTCCCCCTCGGGGAGGCGGCGAGGATCGACTCCGGCTCCACACCGATCGTTGTCCCCGGGACCGGGGCGGACATCGCCCCCACGCGGGAGGCGTCGGCGCCGTCCACGGCGGCGGCCACCCCTCCGTCCATGGCAGCCGTCGCCTGGGAAGAACACACGAACCCTGACCTCGGGTACCGATTCTCATACCCGAGCGATTGGGACATCGACGAATCTTCCGGGGCTACGGTGCTCTCCGATACGGCCGATCAGGTAGTGATCGAGTTCCTCCGAGCCCCACAGGGTCGCCTCACGACGGCGTCAGATCAGCTCGTCGAACGGCTCACCGGCTCGTCAGGTGGGCCTTCGCTCGTGACGGAAACGGGATTCACCGAGGAAGGGTACCCCTCGAGGTCAGTGGGTGGGACGGCGCAAGATGCGTCCGGGACATCGTTCCGCTTCGTCGTCACCGCCATCGGGAGCCCGGACGGGAACCACGCGATCGTAGTTCGGTTCCCGACCGACGCTGATCCTGACGACCTGGATGCCGTCGTGCAGGTTATCGCGTCATTCCGGCTTGTATAGGTCGGACCCCCGGTTCCACGTCGCGGATACGTCTTCCATCGTCAGCCGGATGACCTACGATGGTCGGGTTATCTTTCACCGGCCGCGGGTATGGGCGATGCATCGGAGAGCCGGAACCGATGAGCTGGAGGATGGGATGAGGAGCGCAGTGGTTCGCGCACGACGCTGGACACTTATCTCCGTAGTGGTAACGGTTGCAGCTCTGGGATGGGCACCAGGGCAAGCACTCGCAGCGTCCTCACCCGACGATCCTCTGCTGGGATCCGTCGCGCAGACCACGTCCGGCACGGCCGATCTGGTGGACCCGGTCCAGGGGATCGTCGACCAGGCCGCGGATACCGTTTCCGGGGCTGCCGAAACGCTCTCCGATCCTTTGCCCGACCCCGTGGACGAGGTCGTGGACACGACGACCGACACGGTCGAAGGCGTCTCCGGAGCCACCTCCGGGGTCGTGGACCCCGTCTCCGATGCCACATCCGGGACGGTGGATGCCGTCGCCGGCTCGACAACAGACGTCGTGGGCGGATTCACGGACGCCCTCGGGACGGCTGCCTCAGGCTCGAGCGGTTCTTCGACCTTGCCGGCTGGAGCGTCCGTGGGCGGGCAGCCGGGTGTCTCCTCAGCAGGATCTTCCGGCAGGGATGGGACCGGCTCTGTGTCCTCGACCAGGGCGATGGAGTTCGGCCCCTCTGGTGGAGCGGCCCTCCTCGAGGCACGAGAAGGGGCCGTTCCGGCGTCCGACATCGGCTCGACACCCTGCGTCTCGGTCACACCGACGACGTGCGAGACGAGCCAGGCCGCCCCGGATTCCCTGGCAGGAAGGGTCGCCGCGATCATCCGGAAGCTGCTGGCCTTCACCGGTTGGGAGGCGCTCCCATGGATCGCCGCGGCACTCGTGCTTTCGATCGTCGGGGTGGCCGTCGTCCGTGGGACCGGTCGGCGACCCCGATACAGCGGCTCGGCCTCAAGCTCCTGACACGGCCGCCGCGAACGCCTCGAAGTTGTTCACGTAGCGCCGGGCGTCCTCGTCCGAGTGCGCGATCGAGAGCGTCCACGTCTCCATCTTGGCCCACGGCGACTTGAACACGCCTCGGTTCTGCTGCATCAGCCACGCCAGGTACGTGATGCGCTCGTCGATCCCGATCGTGTCGCGGTACTCGCGCACCTCCCGCGCCGAGTAGGTGACCGATCCCTTCGCGCCGATCCCCGTGACGTACGCGGGCAGCCGGTAGCGATCGATGATCGGTCGGATGCCGTCCTTGAGCGCGCGGTCGATCGCGTGGAGGCGCTCGTACGCGTCCGGGGTGAGGACCTCGAGCAGCGTCGCCCGCGCGGCGGCCATCGTCAGCGGATTGCCGTTGAACGTCCCCGCGATGTCGTGGTCGCCGCGGAGGACGGGGCTGAAGAGCTCCTCGGTCGCGCCGATCGCACCGCACGGGACGCCACCGCCGAACGCCTTGGCGAGGGTCACGATGTCGGGCCGGACGCCGAACGCCTCGACGGCTCCTCCCCACGCGATCGTGCATCCGGTCTTCACCTCGTCGAACGCGAGGTAGGCGCCGTTCCGATGACAGAGGTCGAGCAGCCCCTGGAGGTACCCAGGCTGCGGCAGGACGACGCCGCAGTTCATCATCGCGGGCTCGACGATCATCCCGGCGACGCGGCCCTCGTTCTCAGCGAACGCTCGTTCCGCCTCGGCGAGGTCGTTGAAGGGCACCACGCGGACGAGATCCGCGAACGTGTCCGGGATCCCCATCGCCTGCGGGACCGTCACGGGATGCTCTCGAGCGCCGATCAGGTCCGGGTCGGGAGCCACGGAGAACATCAGCGAGTCGTGGTGGCCGTGATAGGTCCCCTCGATCTTCACGATCAGGTCGCGGCCCGTGTTCGCCCGCATGAGGCGGACGGCCTCGAGCGTCGCCTCGGTCCCCGAGTTGCAGAACCGCCAGAGCGGGAGCCCGAAACGCTCGGCGACGTTCTCCCCGATCTCGTGGAGCTGGGCGGTGGGCTGTGCGAAGTGGGTGCCGAGGCGCGCCCGCTTCTCGATCGCCTCCACGACCTTCGGGTGGGCATGCCCGATCACCATCGCGCCGTAGCCGAGGTGGTAGTCGACGTACTCGTTGCCGTCGAGGTCCCAGATGTGGCTCCCCTCGCCGCGGTCGATGAAGATCGCGTGCGGGGGTGATGCCTGCCAGGAGGACGCGACGCCCCCGGCCACGGTTCGCTCGGCGACCGCGCGGTACTCGATCGAGGCGCGATGCTTCGGATCGAGCGTCGCCTCCTCGTCGACGATGAGGCGATCGATCAGATCGAGGTCGAAGTCGATCGTTTCCTTGACGGCCATCGGACCCACCTTCCGAAGAATTTGAACGGCCGTTCAATGATGCCCGACCGGCGTTCGCGAGGCAACCCGGGAGCTCGCTTCCGGTACGCTTGGAGTCGCACGTGGTGGCCGTAGCTCAACTGGTTAGAGCGCCAGGTTGTGGTCCTGGAGGCTGGGGGTTCAAGTCCCCTCGGTCACCCCAGACGTGAGGTGGCCGCGGCCCTTCGGGCCGCGGCCACCGTCGTTCTCTTCGAGCGTTCGGTCAGTCCAGCAGGCTCACGCCGCCCGGTCCGACCAGCAGCCCGAGGACGATCAGGACGATGCCCCAGATCACCTGGCTGCGGATGATCGCGAAGATCCCTGCGATCACGAGGACCGCGGCGATGATCCAGAGGATCGTATCGGTCGTTTGCTCGTTGGCCTGGGCAAGTAACGCGATGGTGTGCGCAAGCATCCGTTCTCCTCCTACGTCAGGGCCGGGATGAGGTAGAGCGCGAGGAAGACCAGGATCGCCAGCACGATCGCGACGATCGCGATGTACTTGATAGCCGCGTAGCCGACGAGGCCACCGCTGCCCTCAGGATCGCGGACGGGTGTCACGTCGTCCTCGTGGTGGTGGTGCTCCGGCGTCATGCTCACAGGTGAACGCCTCCTTCATCCGTGCCGCCTCCGTGGCGACATCAGCGTTCCGTCGGACGGAGGAATCCCCATATCGACGGGCCACCAAACATGCCGAAAGCCTCGTTCTCGCGTGCCGGTTGCTACACTGCGCCGGGCCTCTAGCTCAATCTGGCAGAGCAACGGACTCTTAATCCGCAGGTTCGGGGTTCGAGTCCCCGGGGGCCCACCAAGCACTACGTGAACCTGAAGCGCGTGGCGTTCTCCGTGAAGCTCGTCCAAGCGAGCACGCGGCGCGGCCGCAGCACCGACACGCCTCCCACGTAGATGCTCGGGTCCATGCGCCCGTACTGGGGATACTTAGCGAACGACGCGTCGGCCAGTCGCGTGGCCATCTCCTGCGTCGGCTTCTCGACCACGACCTCACCCTCCACGATGATCGCCTCCTGGCCGTCACCGATGTGCACCGCGACGGACGGGTTGCTCGCGATGTTGCGGGAGTGGACCGTCTCCGGGCTCCCTCCGTAATAGAGTCCGCCATCGAGCCAGGTCCCGTCGCGCGGGACCACGTGCGGCCGCCCATCGGGCCGTGTGCTCGCGATCCAGTACACACGTGCGCTCTCGAGCTTGCGTTCCACCTCCGCCCAGTCCAGGCGCCGGGTCGGGTTCCCGTACTCGCGCGGGAACTCGGGCGTGTCGACCACCGGCTCGGTCATGTCAGCCTCCTTCCAGGGCGCGGACGTCGTCGCGTGCGAGGAATCGTCGCCGGAGGCCCGGCTCCGGCAGCCCGCCGGCGATCTCGTCGACGATCGCGCGCGCTCGGCTGCGGAGATCGGCCGATTCCCGCAGGGCTCCGCGCCGAGCGTGCAGATCGGCGGACAACGCGAGCGCCTCCCACAGCACGCGGCGCTCCCCCAGCTCCTCCGCACGCGCGATCGCGTCGGCCACCTCGTGGCCGGCCTCGTCGAGTCGATCGGCAGCGAGGAGCGCCCTCGCGAGGACCACGAGGGCCCCCGCCACCAGGATCTCCACCTCGTTCGTACGGAGCTCCTCGATGACAGACCGCGCGACGGCCTCGGCCGCCTCGACATCACAGTCGACGAGCGCAAGGCGAGCCCGTGCGGCGCTCGATGCCACCCGGAGGAACGTCCGGTCGGGCTCCGGCAGCATCATCAGGTCCACCTCGTCCAGGGGCGCGCGCGCCTCGTCGCGCCTCCCGAGCGAGATGAGCGCGAGGGCCTCCGAGACGCGGGCGATCGAGACCGCGGGGGGCACCCGCTCGCGCGCGATCGCGAGCGACTCCTCCGCGAGTGCGAGCCCCCGTTCGCCGTCCCCGAGGTAGGTCATCACCCGGGAGAGGTCCGCCCGCGTCGCGATCGCCGCGTAGGCGAACCCGCCCTGCTCCCCGAGCTCGAGGCAGCGTTGGATCGAGGCGATCGCGGCACCGAGCTCACCCCTCTCGAACTCGACGCGGTAGACGGTGATCAAAGCGTGCGACTGACCCCACGCGTTGCCGATCGACTCGGACACGCCGATCGCCTCGTGGGAGTCCGCGAGCGCGGCTGCGTAGTCGCCACGGAACAGGTGCATCGAGCTGCCGACGGTGAGGTTCTCGCCGAGCATCGGACGGTTGTCGAGCTCCTCCCAGAGCCGCCGCGCCTCGGCGTGACGGTTCGCGGCCGTCGAGAAGTCACCCAGCGACAGGTAGGCCCGGGTGACGTCGTTCAACGTGAACGCGAGTTGGTCGCGCTCTCCGAGGTCGCGAGCGATCGCGAGCGACGCCTCGCCGGCCTCGACCGCTCGGGCGGCGTCCCCTCCCCCGTAGACGTTCGCCACGACGATGTTCCAGAGCGCCCTCGCCTCGGAGGAGCGGTCGCCGATCCGCCGCGCCATGACCACGAGCTCCTCCGACAGCCGCCGCCCCAGCTCGGGATCGAACTTCGGGGTGGCCGTCGCGTACAGGAGGGCGATGCTCGAGTGCGCGGACAGCTCCATCGCTTCGTCGCCCCTCGCCACGGCCTCCTCACGCATCTCCTCGTAGTTGCCGATCGCGTCGTCGTAGCGGCCGATCAGCTCGAGTGCGCTGCCTCGCTGCTCGTACATCGATCGCAGGAGCGGCGACGGGGCGGCGATCCGACGGGCCGCGTCCAATCCGGTGCGGTAGTGCGCCTCCGCCTCGGCGTTCGCGTACAGCCGTGCCGCCGCATCCCCGGCCTTCGCCGCGTACGTGACGGTCGAGCCGACTTCACCGGCCTCCGAGAAGTGGCGCACGAGCTGCGACGCGACCTCGTCGAGGCGCTCCCCCGCCGTCTCCTCCAGCACCTCCGCGACTCGCCGGTGGGTGGCGCGGCGATGCTTGGCCAGGAGCGTGCCGTACGCGGCCTCTTGCGTGAGCGCATGGCGGAACGTGAACTCGGCCGGCGAGCCGTCGCCGGTGACCCGGATCAGGTCGCGGCGCACGAGCTCTCGGAGATCGTCCCGGACGTCGGCCCGGCCGGCGACCGCGACGAGGAGCTCCTCTTCGAAGGTCCTCCCGATCACGGAGGCCGTCTGCACCGTCCGACGCGTCGACTCCGGCAGGCGATCGAGCCCGACCGTGATCAGGCTCTGGATCGTGTCGGGGATCACGATCTCCGTCGTGTCTGCCGTCAGCCGCCACCCCTCATCCCCGCGCTCGACGACGCCGCCGTCGATCAGCGCCCTGGCCACCTCCTGCATGAAGAGCGGATTCCCCTCCGTGTTCCGGAGGATCCGCTGTCGTTCGGCTCCCGTCATCTCCGGGATCGGCAAGAAGGCTCCGATCAGCTCGTCACTCTGCTCCGCCGAGAGGGAGTCCAGCTCGAGCACCGTCGCATGCGCCGCCAGGTCGGTCTCCACCCACTCCTTGAACTCCCACGAGATCGCCTCGCGATCGGGGCGGAACGAGGCGAGGACCACGATCGGGTTCTCCGCGACGAGCTCGGTGGTCGCTCGGACCAGATCGAGCGAAGCATGGTCGCACCAGTGCAGGTCCTCGAAGACGATCAGCCGTCGACCGCCCTGCGCCGTGGTCGAGCCCACGACGAGCTCGGTGGCCGCACGTTGGAACTCCTCGCCCTCCAGGTGGGGTTCGTCCTCCCGCTCGACGCCCAGCAGCGCTCGCGCGACCTGTTGGCTCCGCTGTTCCCATCCCTCCAGGGCGATCGACTCCATCAGATCGGTGATCTTGTCCCGCACGGTCTCGGCGGGATCCGACTCCTTGACGTTCGCCCGCTCCTTCATCAGTCGGCGGTACTGCGCGTAGGGCTGCATGGTGTCGAAGGGCACGCATCCCCAGAAGTCCCATCGCCGATCGTCCGTCGGTTCCGCCACCGCCCAGATCGCGTTGGCCTCTTCGATCAGCCGGCTCTTCCCGATCCCGGGATCGCCGACGAGGAGCAGGATCGATCCTCGCCCTTCGCGCGCCCGGTCGAACGCCGCGCGGATGGCCGCCATCTCCTTCCCGCGTCCGACGAGCGGGGCGTCCATGCGCCGGGCCGCCCGAACGGTCCACGGCGAGTCCAGGCGACCGAGCACCCGATACGACTCGACGGGACGACGTTTCCCTTTGAGTTCCACGCCGCCCAGCGGCTCCACCTCGAAGAGGTCGGCGACGAGCTTGTACGTGTCCTCGGTGATCTGGACGGTGCCCGGCTCCGCGGTCTGCTCCATGCGGGCGGCCACGTTCACGGCGTCACCCATCGCCGAGTACTCCTGCTTGAGCTCCGAGCCCACGTCGCCCACGACGACGGCGCCGGTGTTGATGCCGACGCGGACGTTCAGGTCGAGCCCTCGCTCCCGAGCGACCTTCTCGCGGAGGCCCGCGATCGAGGAGACGATCTCGAGCCCCGCCATCACCGCGCGCTGCGGGTCGTCCTCGTGGGCGGTCGGCGCGCCGAAGAACGCAAGGATCGCGTCGCCCATGAGACGTGCCACCGTCCCCTCGTGCCGAACGACGGGCTCGATGAGGTGCCCGAACGCCTCGTTCATGACGTCGGTCCAGTCCTCGGGATCGAGCTCCTCGGCCATCGCGGTCGAACCGCGCACGTCGCAGAAGAGCATCGTCACCACACGGCGCTCCCCGGATCCCGCGGCGATGGGACCGGCCCCGGAGACCGCGAGGCGCTCCCCGCAGGCGTTGCAGAACCTCGCCCCATCCGGGTTGTCCGCCCCGCACGCACCGCAGCGCGTCATGGGGCGAACGATAACGCCCGGCCTAGGGTCGGATGTGGACGGGCGTGCCCATCGGGACGTCGTGGAGGGCCCGGAGGAGCCGGTTCAAGATGCGGATGCAACCGTTGCTGACGGCGTGACCCGCGTCGACCGGATCGTCGGTCCCGTGGATCGCGAGCCGTGGCTGCCCGGGCCACTCCGTCCACGGCTCGATCGCCTCCGAGAAGCCGGAGAGACCGAGGATGTAGCTGCCGTACGGGCCCGAGGGGCGTCCGGTTCCGATCCTCGCCCAGACGAAGAACCGCCCGGGTGGCGTTGGCGTCGCCGCCTTCCCGATCGCCACACGGAGCCTCGTCACCCTCCTTCCCTCGCGGAACCGCACGAGCCTCCGTGCCGAGAGATCCACGACCAGGCGCTCGGTCGCCGGGGCGAGACGCACGTCGGACGCCTTCACCCATCCCTCCTGTCCGTTGGGCCAGATCGGCAGCTGGACCCTCAGCCAGATGTCGCCCTCGTCGTCGATCGCGTCGCGGACGACGAGGACCCGGAGCTGCTGTCCGTACGGGTTGTCCGCCGCGAGATGCTGATACGGGCGCTCGGTCCCCGGTGCGGCGTGCACGGGGAGCGCGTCGTGCCGTGAGGCGGCGGCCAGCGTCCCTCCGCGCGCGAGCATCTTGAGCACTCCGATGTCGGCGTGCGGCCGCGCCCGCGATTGAGGAACGGAAGGCTGGCTCGCGGGTGGCAGGGCGCCCGTCGCGCACGCGGCGAGGAGCACGGCGCTCACCAGGAGGAGGAAGCGGCGGAGCATCCGCTTCATGATGTCCCGCGAGGTCCCTGACCGTCCAACCCTCCGAACGGTGCGCTCCGAGGCCGTCGGTATAGTCCGCGGATGGGGGGAGGTCGCCGGGGGGACGCCGCCGAGAGCTCCCCCCGCGGGCGTTCCATCCTCTGGACCGTCCTCGCGATCGTCGGCCTGCTGGGCTCGATCGCGTTCGCGATGGCGCTCTACCTCGCGGCGCCGATCGAGCGCGAGCTCGTCGTCCCGACCGGCGCGGACATCCCGTCGCACCTCTGGCGCGTCAGGCTCGTGACCGAACAAGGGCTCGAGGCTCTCTTCGACTCCGCGCCGCTCACGATCCAGACGAACCCCGACCGCCTGGGACTGCCCGTCCTCGGCTCGCTGCTCTCCGGGGTGGGGGTGAGCCCCTGGCGCCTCATGTACGTGACGGCGGCGGTTTCGGCCGCCGTGGTCGCGTGCTCGGCCTGGGGACTCGCGCGTGCGGTGAGGGAGCCTCGGTGGGCCGGGCCGATCTACGCGGGTGCCGTCGTTTCCTCGATCCCCTTCGCGTTCACGAGCAGGGCCTACCTCGACAACACGTTCGCCGAGGGGATGCTCATCGCCGTCGCCGCGACGGCTCTGCTCGCGGCGGAGAGACGCGGCGCAACGCTCGCCGGCGTCGTGTTGCTGGGCGGCACCCTCGTCATGCATTGGCCA
>CBHFMJ010000027.1:0-13095 GCA_965994715.1 uncultured bacterium
AGTTCGGTGAAGCGAGTGCTGAAGGTCCCCAGCGACGAGCACCCGACCTCGAAGCACACGTCCGTGACGTTCAGATCGCCACGACGAAGCAGTGCCATGGCGCGCTCGATGCGCCGTGTCATCAGGTAGCTGTACGGCGACTCGCCGAAGGCGAGTCGGACCTGGCGGCTGAAGTGTCCGGCCGACATGTGCGCTCCCCCCGCGAGCGCTTCGACGTCCAGCGGCTGCGCGTAGTCCCTATCGATCCGGTCGCGCACCCGGCGCAGCTCGGCGAGGTCGCGCAGGTGCTGCGCCGCGACGGGTCTGCTGGTCACGCGCGGAATCGTGCCACGTCGCGTCGGAGGTGTCAGCGCGCCCCCGGCCGTCAGTGCGGTCCCTCCGGGACTCGCCACCCGCCGTGATCCTGGGCGAGGCGGTCCGCACTCGCCGGGCCCCACGAACCCTTCGCGTAGCGCGCGGCGGGCGGCGGTGCATCGAGGAGCGGCTGCAGGATCCGCCACGTTTCCTCGATCACCTCCTGTCGGGGGAAGAGCGTGCCGTCGCCGTTGATCGCGTCCAGTAGCAGGCGCTCGTACGGTGCAGGCGCGCGCCCGAACTGCTCGTGGAAGGAGAAGTCGAGGTGCACCGGTTCCGGACGGTCCTCGCCCGGTGCCTTCACCATCATGCCCAGAGAAGCCCCCGGCTCTGGCCCGATCCGGAGTGTCATGTGGTTGTGGCGCTTCACCTCCCCGACGCGGTCGCCCATGAGGATCGCCGGTGGGAGCCGGAACCGGATGTCGACCTCCGTGGCGGTCACCGGCAGCGCCTTCCCCGTACGGATCAGGAACGGCACCCCGGCCCAACGCCAGTTGTCGATCTCGAGCCGGAGGGCCGCGAACGTCTCGGTCTCCGAATCCGGCCTGACTCCTTTCACCTCTCGGTACCCCTCGTACTGACCTCGGACGTAGGCGGATGGATCCGCGTCGGGGATCGAGCGGAGCACGTCGAGGCGCCGGTCCGCGATCGGGTCGTGGCCCCCCGCGGGAGCCTCCATCGTCACCAGCGCGAGGATCTGGAGCAGATGGTTCTGGACGACGTCGCGGAGCGCTCCGACCGGATCGTAGAAGCTCCCCCGGTCGGCGACGTCGAAGTCCTCGGCCATGTTGATCTGCACGGTCGACACGTGGTACCGGTTCCAGATCGGCTCGAGGATCTCGTTCGCGAATCGCAGGTACACGATGTCCTGGACCGGCTCCTTCCCCAGGAAATGGTCGATGCGGTACACCTGATCCTCCTCGAGCACGCGGCGGATGCGGCGGTTCAGCTCGGTCGCCGACGCCAGGTCCTCGCCGAAGGGCTTCTCGATCACGACGCGCGCGTTCGTCGTGAGGCCAGCGGCACCGAGCGCCTCGACCGTCGGCCCGAAGTACGACGGGGGGATCGCGAGGTAGAACACCGGACGCTCCGCTCCGCCGAGGGCGTGCGCGATCTTCGTGTACAGCTCGGGGTCGGTCACGTCGCCGGCCACGTACCGCAACCGATCGGCCAGTCGCTTGAAGATCGCCTCGTCCACCGACTCGCCGGCTTCCTCGATCGCCGCGCGCGCGCGGGAGTGGATCTCCGCCTGCCCGCCTTCCCGCCGGCCGACCCCGAGCACCGGGCACGGCAGCAGATCTCCTGCCTCGAGGCGGTAGAGCGCGGGCAGCGTCATCTTGCGAGCGAGATCGCCGGTGATCCCGAAGAGGACGAGCGCGTCAGCCGTTCGGTCCATACGCTCTCGGGATGAGGACGGATCTGACGGATGAGCGAAGGGAGCACCGATGACGACGGATCGACCGATGGAGCTCGGGATGGTGGGCCTCGGCAGGATGGGCTCCAACCTCGTTCGGCGGCTGATGGCCGACGGACACCGGTGCGTGGTCTACGACGTGAGTCCCGAGGCGGTGACGCCGATCGTCGGTGAGGGAGCCGCGGGTGCGTCGACGATCGACGAGCTCGTGGCGGCCCTCCAGCCGCCACGGGCCGTCTGGGTGATGGTTCCCGCGGGCGAACCCACGGAAGCGGTCGTGCGGGAGCTGGCCGAGCACCTCGATCCCGGGGACGTCGTGATCGACGGCGGGAACACGAACCATCGTGACGACCTGCGGCGGGCTCGCGAGCTCGCCGACCGGGAGATCCATCTCGTGGACTGCGGCACGAGCGGCGGCCTGTTCGGCGTCCAGCGCGGCTTCTGCCTGATGGTCGGAGCGGACGAGGACGTGTTCGAGCACCTGGAGCCCATCTTCGCATCGCTCGCGCCGGGTGCGGACACGGCTCCGCGGACCCGTGGCCGCGACGGCGATCACTCGCCTGCCGAGCAGGGCTACCTCCGTTGCGGCCCGGTGGGCGCCGGGCACTTCGTGAAGATGGTCCACAACGGCATCGAGTACGGTCTGATGGCGGCGTATGCCGAGGGGCTGAACATCCTCGCCAACGCGAACGCGGGCGGATCGGTGGTCGCCGCCGCCGATGCGGAGACCACCCCTCTGCGACATCCCGAGGCGTACCGGTACGAGATCGACGTGGCCGAGGTGGCCGAGGTCTGGCGCCGGGGGAGCGTCGTGTCGTCCTGGCTCCTCGATCTCACGGCGGCCGCGCTGCACGCGGATCCCGGGCTCGAGGGCCTCGAGGGACAGGTGGCCGACTCGGGCGAGGGACGGTGGGCCGCCATCGCCGCGATCGAGGAGGGCGTGCCCGCCGACGTGTTGACCGCCGCCCTCTTCTCCCGGTTCTCGTCACGTGACCGCGACAGCTTCGCGAACCGCGTCATGTCCGCGATGCGTCTCGAGTTCGGGGGGCACCGGGAGCGGTGATCCATCTCGAGGTGCTCGCGGACGCCGGAGCCCTCGCGGCCCGGGCGGCCGCGGAGATCGAGGCGGCCGCGGAGGAAGCGGTGGCCGATCGCGGGATCTTCCTCTGGGCGGCCAGCGGCGGAGCGACACCCGTCCCGACGTTCCGTCGTCTCGCGCTGCCGTGGAACGGGACCGGGACGTTCCAGGTCGACGAGCGGGTCGCCCCCGAGGGGGACGACGACCGGAACCTCACGCATCTCCGCCGGGCCCTGTCGGCCGACGGGGCGGCCACGGTCCGCCCGATGCCCGTGGAGGCCGACGACCTCGAGTCCGCGGCGGCGGCTTACGAGCGGTCGTTGCCCGAGCGGTTCGACCTGGTGCACCTCGGGATCGGCGACGACGGGCACACGGCATCCCTCCTGCCCGACGACCCCGTCCTCGAGGTGCGCGATCGCGACGTCGCGGTGACGGGAACGTTCCGAGGCCGGCGACGGATGACCCTCACCTTTCCGGTGCTCGATCGGGCTCGGCGGGTCCTGTGGATCGTCGCGGGAAGCACGAAGGCGGACGCGCTGGCCCGCCTCCTCGCAGGTGATACGTCCATCCCGGCCGGACGCGTGATGGCGGCCGATCAGCTGGTCCTGGCAGACGCCGACGCGGCGCTGCACGCGTGACCTACTGGATCCGGAGCGCGGCGCACCTGGAGCCCTGCGACGCTCACCCGGCAGGGTCGGTCACGTCCGCGAGATCGGCGTGCACGAGACTGAACAGATCCGCCGGATCGAGGTGGAGATTGACGCCGTGCGCGCCGGCGCCGATGGCGACCACGTCGCGATCGGCGAGGGTCGCGTCGGCCACGACCGGCCAGCCCGTCGACGAAGCGAGGGGGGTGATCGTCCCCCGCTCGTAGCCGGTGGCGTCGCGGGCCTCGTTCTGGTCCGGCAACGACAGCCGGCTCACTCCGAGGTGCGCGCGCAGCCTCGCCCAGGCGATCTGACGCCCGCCGGGCACGAGGACGAAGACGTAGTCGCCTGCGCCGCGGCGCACGACGATCGACCGGATCAGCTGTCCGAGCTCGATGCCCTGGAGCACGGCGCTCTCCTCGGCGCTGCCCGGCCGCTCCGTCCGGACCACGCGGAAGGAGACGCCCGATGCGGCCACGTCGCGGATCGCCGGCGTGTCCTTCGCTGCGTCCCGTTCAGCCGTCATAGATCGTGTTCGAGGAACGCCGGCCGGATCACATCGTCGAGGAAGGCGACGCGCTCGTCGAACGGGAGGAACGCCGACTTCATCGCGTTGATCGTGAGACGGCGGATCCGGTCCCATCCGATGCCGAACGCGTCGACGAGCTGCGCGAACTCGTTCGACAACGTCGTCGCCGACATCAGCCGGTTGTCGGTGTTCACGGTGACGCGGAACTTCAGATCCATCAGGAGCCCGATCGGGTGCTCACCGATCGAGGCCGCCGCTCCGGAGTGGACGTTGGAGGTCGGGCACAGCTCGAGCGGCACCCGCCGGTCACGGACGAGATCGGCGACGCGTCCGAGCCGGGCCTCGCCATCCGGATCGACCTCGATGTCGTCGACGATGCGAACCCCGTGCCCGAGCCGCTCGGCGCCGCACAGTTGCAGGGCTTCCCAGATCGACGGCAGCCCGAACGCCTCCCCCGCGTGGATCGTGAGATGGAAGTTCGCGCGGCGAACGTGGTCGAACGCGTCGAGGTGGCGGGTCGGCGGATATCCGGCCTCTGCGCCCGCGATGTCGAAGCCCACCACCCCGCGATCCCGCCAGCGGACGGCGAGCTCCGCGATCTCGAGGGATCGCGCGGCCGTGCGCATCGCCGTGAGCAACGTGCCGATCCGGATCCCGGTCGCCTGGGAGCCCTCGGTGAATCCGTGCTGCACCGTCTCGACGACCTCGTCCAACGTGAGACCTCGTTCGAGGTGTTGCTCCGGGGCGTAGCGGACCTCCGCGTAGACGATGCCGTCGGCGGCGAGGTCCTCCGCACACTCCCGGGCGACGCGCGCCAGCGACTCGGTCGTCTGCATCACCCCGACGGTGTGGGCGAATGTCTCGAGGTACAGGACCAGGTCCTTGCGATCGGCTCCCCGCATCATCCAGGCCTCGAGCTCTTCCACGTCGCGGGTCGGGAGGCCCCGGTAGCCGGTCTCGTCCGCCAGCTCCACGATCGTGCCCGGCCGCACGCCGCCGTCGAGATGGTCGTGGAGGAGGACCTTCGGCGCCTCCCTGATGCGCTCGAGCGTCGGCGTGGTCACGCGCCTGATGGTAGGTGCTGATCGCTCCGGGAACCCGGCGGGTCAGGATGCTTGGAGGTAGCTGAACGTGATCTTCGCCGTGACGATTCGGCAATCACCCGACGCTCCGGCCAGATCTTCGTTCACGGTGAACGAGGATTCATGCTTCGTATGCCCCGACCGCCGGATGGACTTCGGACAGCTCCCCGCTTGTGTATCCAACACGAAGTTGGCCCGCTCGATCCGTTGCGATGGGCCGAGGCCCCATCGCCAGAACACGGACACGCGCGCTCCTTGACAGAGGATCCGCAGGTTGCCGGCATCCACCCCGACGAGGCAATCCCCCCCGATCACGATGGGGGTCGCGGCACTCCGATGGTGGTAGTCCCTCGCGGGCTTCGTTTTCGTCTTCACCGCCCGATACGTCCGGGCGATCGCGACCTTGAAGGGCTTCGAGACGCCCACCAAGCTCGATGCATCCTCGGCTCGGATCTTGACGAAGTAGTCGCCTTTCGGCAGGAGCGATCCTCCCGACTCCTGGGTCCTGCCGTTCCACTCGTAGTGGTTGATGCCCGACGGGTGCGCTCCATCGTCCTGCTCGAAGACGAGAGGGCCGCAGCACTTCCCGTGCGAGTTCGCGCCGAAGACCCGCACGATCGTCGGATCGGACGGGGCCTCGAGCGTGTAGGAGATCCTCGTTTCGTCCTTGATGTCGTCGTCGACCCAGGGGAGGAACGGGTTCGGTGTCGCTCCCGTGATCGAGACCAGCGGCGGAAGCACCTGGAAGCTCTCCGGGCTCCCCTGGAGGTTCCCGCCGCGGTAGACGGCCACCTGGTACGTCTTCGCCGACCCGACGGAGAGCGCCGGCCAACTGAACGACACCGCATGCGGTGACGCCATCGTGTCGGGGTCGATGAGCACCTCCCTCGTGCGGATGACCGGGCCGCCGACCCGCCGGAGGCGGAGCTCGAACGTCGCGTCGTTCGTGTCGACGTCGAACGTGAACGTGACGGTCGCCGGGCCGGAGAACGGGGAGTAGAACACGCTGGCCCCGTTCGGGAACTCGATCAAGGGGTCCTGGTAGGCCGCCGAGGCAGGGAGGGTTGTCAGGAGGGCGAGCGCCAGGGCGACCGCCGCGCCGGCTGCGAGGGATCGAGTCCGCATCTACCCATCATCGGCATCCGGGCCAGGGGGATTCAGTATCGGATGATGACCTAGGCTGGCCGTCTCCTCCTCCTCGGCGAACTCGGCGCGAACGCCGAGCAGCCGCACCGGTCGCTCGATGGGCGGGAACCGTTCCAGCGCCGCCCTCGCGCCCGCCACGATGTCCTCGGGAGCGCTCGAGGGCGCGAGGAGTGCCACCCCCCGGGTCTTCGTGATGAACGGGATCAGCCGCACCTTCACGACGACGCGGCCGGCCGCCCGTCCGTCCTTCCGAACGTCCTCCGCCGTTTCGGAGGCGATCCGATCGAGCTCACGGAGCACCTCGTCGTGCGTGGCGAGGTCCTCCTGGAACGTCCGCTCGCGGCTCACGCCCTTCGGGATCCAGGGCGCGTCGCTGACCCGGCTGGTGTCCTCACCGCGGGCGAGTCGCGCGAGCCATGGCCCCGTGCTCGGCCCGAACGCGGCTCCCAATCTGTCGAGGTTGGCCGACGCGAGCTCGTCCACCGTGCCGATGCCGATCGCCGCCAACTTCCTCGCCGTCTTGGAGCCGATCCCCCAGAGCGCGTCCGTCGGCCGCGACCCCATCCACTGGGCCCACCGATCGGAGGTCAATCGGAAGACGCCGGCGGGCTTGCCCGCGTCGGTCGCGATCTTCGCCTGGAGCTTGTTGTCCCCGATCCCGATCGAGCACCAGAGCTCCGTGCGCTCGACGACGCAGCGCTGGATCTCGCGGGCGAGGCTCTCCGGATCGTCCGTCTCCACGGCGACGAACGCCTCGTCCCACCCCATCACCTGCACGACGAAGCCGAAGGATCGGAGCGTGTCCATCACGCGGCGCGATGCCTCGAGGTAGACGGGCGCGTCGACGGGGAGGAACACCGCCTCAGGGCATCGCTTGAGAGCCGTGCGGAGCGGCATCCCCGATCCCACGCCGAACGCGCGGGCCTCGTAGGAGGCCGTGGAGACGACGCCGCGCTTCGTCGGGTCGCCGTCGCCTCCCACGATGACAGGCTTGCCGCGAAGCTCGGGGCGCCGGAGGACCTCGACGGCGGCGAGGAACTGGTCGAGGTCGATGTGGAAGACGAACGCGGTCACCGGGGGATCAGGCCGCGCTCGCGCTGTCGAGCGCAGCCTGCAACCGCTGGACGGGCCCCTTCAGGCCGTGCTCGTCCGCGAACGCCTTGAGGGCGTTGTCGTCGCGCGCCCCCGACCACACGGTCAACGGCGCGACGGCGTTCACCGGCACCAGGCGGCGCATCGCATCGAGATACTCGACCGACTCGAGGAGCCTCGCCTTCAGCGCGGGCTTGCCCTTCAAGGGCCCGGGTCGGGACTGGGGCTGCGCGGCGTCGGCGAGCAGGTCGTCGAGGGTGTCGTAGGTCTGGATCAATGCCCGCGCGGTCTTCTCGCCGACGCCGCGTACACCGGGCAGGTTGTCCGACGGGTCGCCTCGCAGGATCGCGAAGTCCGCGTAGCGGTGCGCAGGGATCCCGTACTTGGCGAGGACACCGGCCTCGTCGTACTCGGCGAGCTCCGAGACCCCGCGGATCGTGAACAGCAGCTTCACCACGGGATCCCGGACGAGCTGGATCAGGTCCCGGTCGCCCGATACGATCTCGATCCGGTCGATGTCGTCCGCTTCCAGGCAGAACGCACCGATCGCGTCCTCGGCTTCCCACCCTTCGGTCTCGGCTTGCAGGAGCCCTGTGAGATCGAGCACGTTCCGGAGGAGCGCGAACTGCGTCGTGATCGCCTCGGGCTCCTCCGGACGCGTCGCCTTGTAGGCGGCGAAGATGTCAGTGCGTTCGACCGGTCTCCAGTCGTGGTCGTAGACGTGGATCACCTCGTCGGGCCGCCGCGTTGCCACGAGGCGCGTGACCATGTCGAGGTACCCGTGGACCGCGTTCACAGGTCGTCCGTCGGGCGCGGTCACCGAGTCGGGCATCGCGAAGAACGCCCGGTAGGTGAGACTCGAGACATCCAGCAGGAGTCGATGCACCTGGCAGAGCCTAGCCGGGCCTAGGAAAGCTCAGGCCACGGAAGCTGGTACGCGGACAGGAGGTCGAGATCGCCCGGTGAATTCCCGGACTCGGTGAAATAGCGGGCGAGCTCGCTGCGGTGCTGCGTGCCGTGATTCACGACGTGCGCGACGACGAGCCACCGCGGCTCTCGAGGGTCGCCATCCGCGAGGGGCTCGTTCAGGCCCGCCTCGTCGAGGGTCTCGACGTAGCTCCTGAGGCGGACGTCCTCCTCGAGGCAGAACACATGGATCGCCGCCAGGTCGTCGAGCACGAACCCGTGGTCCCAGACGTAGGTCTGCCCGACGTCGTTCCCGACGCAGGCCTCACGCCAGCTCCAATCGACATCGACCAGATGCCGGAGCGTCTCGAAGGCGCTGCCGTGGTCGAGCACCGCCGATCTCCGGAGCTGTTCATCCGCGAGGCCGGCAGCCGTCGTCAGGATGCGGTCGTTCGCCCACGCGTGGAAGCGAACGAAGGCGAGGAGGCTGTCGCGATCCATCGGCTCATCCTAGGGCGGCGAACCGAGCCCAGCGAGCGTGCCGGCTCGTGAGGCAGTATGGCTGTGATCGGGCCGCGGAGAGGGGAGACGACATGGATTGGTACCTGCCGCTCAAGCTCGTGCATGTGTTGTCTGCGATCGTCGCCGTGGGGACGAACGTGACGTACTTCGTCTGGCTCGCCGCGATGAAAGGACGCGCTCCGACCCAGCAGACGTTCGCGCTGGATACGATCAAGAAGCTCGATGCGCGCTTCGCCAACCCCGCGTACGGCGTGCTGCCGCTCACCGGTGTGATCATGGTCCTGATCTCCGACGGACTGGGATTCACGACGTTCTGGATCGCGGTCGCGATCGGGCTCTATGTCCTGGTCGGCGTGATCGCCGGGGCTTTCTTCGCACCGTCGCTGCGTCGCCAGACGGAGCTCGCGGGCGAGGCAGGCTCTCCCGCGTACGAGGCCGCGGCTCGTCGAACCCGGACGATGGGACTCCTCACGATGCTGCCGGTCGCCGGCATCCTCTTCCTGATGGTGATGAAGCCGACGCTCTAGCGGTTGTCTCGCCCGCGCTTCTTCGGTGTAAGGCTCTTGCCGAGGAACCCGATGCCGACCGCCGCGAGGGTCACGAGGGTTCCGACGAGCAAGGTGACGATCAGCATGATCGCGAGGGGGCTCGGCCGGCCGTCTCCGAACATCTCCACAAGCGCGTAGACGGAGAGCGCGATCCAGAGTAGGAAGACCACCGCCCACGCGAGCACGGCATAGAAGCTGAGGGAA
Source organism: uncultured bacterium (assembly GCA_965994715.1). Lineage (GTDB taxonomy): Bacteria > Actinomycetota > UBA4738 > UBA4738 > HRBIN12 > JAJNBA01. The sequence continues at coordinate 9,523 of CBHFMJ010000027.1, forward strand.
CCGATCGCGACGAGGAGCCCGGTGCCCGTGTCCTCCCGGAATCGCGCCATGAGCTGCAGCCTAGCGGCGACCGACTGCTAGCGTCGGCGCCGAGATGGAGACGACCCGCGGGCGGACGGCGTGGCCCGCCGTCGCCGCGGCCATCGCCGGCTTCGTCGTGGAAGCCACCGTGGCCGCGGTCCCCGGGTCCCCTCTCCAGCCGATCCTGGCCCCGGGCGCCGACCCGGGGGGCCCGTTCGTGTGGGTCGCCGAGACGATCCGGCTCGATCGGCTCGACGCCCTCCCCGTGGCGTCCGTGCTCGGCGTGGTAGCGGGGATGGTGGGGTTCCTCGTGCTCTTGCGGGCGGCCTGGCGGGGCGACCTGTCGCTCCGCTTGGCCCTCGGGCTGTCGATCGCCTTCCATCTCGCGATCGCCCTGCAACCTCTGCTGATCTCGCGGGACGTCTATTCGTACATCGCGCACGGCCAGATCGTGTCGGTGCACCACGCGAACCCGTACGTCCAGACGCCCGCCGACTTCCCGGGCATCCTGTCGCGGACGCTCGTCGGACCGCGGTGGGTCGACACCCCCTCCGTCTACGGACCGCTGTTCACCCATCTGGCAGGGCTGGTCACCCGGACGAGCCCGCGCCTGGACGTGCTCGTCGACGCGTTCCGACTCATCGCGATCGCCGCGAGCCTCGCCACGACGTTCGTGATCGCCGCGGTGTCCCGCGGGCTCCGCCCGGAACGAGCGGCGTTCGCGGTGGCCGCGTTCGGCCTGAACCCCGTGATCCTCTTCCAATCCGCCGGGAGCGGGCACAACGATCTCCTGGTGGCGCTCGGGATCGCGCTCGCCGCCTGGTGCGTCCTCCGGGGATGGACGCACTGGGCGATCGTGCTCGTGACGTGCGCGGGACTGGTCAAGGCCACGGCGTTCCTCCCGCTGCTCCTGCTCGTGATCTGGGTGGCGTGGCGACGGTCGCCCGGGGAACGCTTGCGCGCCGGGCTGATCCACGCCGCCATCGCTTTCGCCGTGGTCGTCGTCGTCGCGGTTCCCTTCCTCCAATGGCACGACCCCACGCTCGGGATGCTCGAGCTGTCGTCGCACGAGGGATGGCTCGCGCCGTCCCGCTTCTTCCGGCGTGTCCTCGACGCGATCAGCGGGGACGCACTGGGCGTCGTCGCGCGCGTCGTGTTCGCGGTGGCCCTCTTCGCCGCGGTCGTGGGGTTGATTCGCGGGGTCGCGCGCGCGGCCGCGTCGGGGCGCCCGGTGCTCGAGCTCTTCGGGGGATGGGGGTGGGCGCTGCTCGTCCTGACCCTGCTCGGACCGGTGCTCCTGCCGTGGTACCTCGCGTGGTCCCTCCCGCTGATCTGGATCCTCCCTCGGGTGCCCTGCGCCTCGCTGATCGCGCTCTCGGTCGTGCTCGCGCTGTCGCAGTGGACGGCGGAGCCGCTCCGGTTCCCCGAGGCGTACGACCTGAACGTCCTGATCGGCCACTACGCGCTGACCCCGATCGTGATCGGTCTCCTCGTGTGGCTGGGCCTCGACCTACGCCGGCGCCTGTCGATCCCGCTGGCGCTGCACGACGAGGAACGCCGCGAGCCCGCCGAGGCCCGCCAGCACTGAGGCAGCGAGCGCGACCGGCGTCGACTCCAGGCGGAGCCCCATCCGATCGAGCGCGACCGCTGCGAGGGTGACCGCGGCGGCGCCGAAGGCAGGTGCCGTCGCGACCGCGGTCACGGCATCGGCGAACACCGACCTCGCGTATCCGAGTCCGAGGAAGGTGAGCACGACCGCGATCACGATCGTGGCAAGGACGATCCCCCGGCCCGAGGAAGGTCCGAAGCGAAGACGATCGTCGTCGCTCTCGATGGGCACCGGGGAGAACGGACTGTCCAGCGAGGCAAGGACGCCGCCCCCAAACTCGAAGAGCCGCCCGTCCGAAGCCGCATCCGGCATCCGATAGAAGGCGGGAAGCACGATCACCACCGGCTCAGGACCGTCCGGGATCGCGGCGAGCGTGAGCTCGGAGATGGCGTCGTATTCCGCATCACCTCGTGCGGTCGGTCGTCCCGCGAACAGGTCGGTGACGGTTCCGACGAAGACATACACATCACCGACACGATCCGACGGAAGGGCTGCTCGGACCACGTTCGCTGCCCGAGCCGATAGGAAGGTCGATGTGGGGTCGCCGTCGTCGACCGGAAGCACGATCGGAGTCCCGGGAGCAACGAGGTGAGAGACCGCCGCCGCCCGGGTCGCTTGTCGTCCCTCGGGGACCGAGATGAAACTCGACTGCCGACCCCATGCGAGCAGCGCACCAAAGATCATCCATGCGACGAGGGCGAGGACGGCCATACCCGCCAGCCATGGACGCGTTCCCAGCCGGCCACGGAACCATCCGAGCCCGATGGCCGCAGCGATCGGCACGGCGAACCCGAACGTGACGAGCCGGTCCGGGGGGAGCCATCCGGTGATGTAGCCCACAGGGACACCGACCGCGATCACCGTGAGCCACGACGCGAGGAACCGCCGCAGGAACCCTCCCGCCGCCGAGGCATCGGCGACCGCGGTCCCAGCGACGGCGAGCGGGACCGAGATCCACTGAACGTAGCGGGCCGCGCGAAGCCGGAACCGCTCGCGGTACGCGTCGACGAGCTGTCGATCGAGTCCCGCCCGTCGGAGGTATCCGTCCCTCGACGTCTCGGCGGCGATCGGACCGGGTCCCGCGATCGTCGCGAGGATGCCGGCTCCCGCGACGACGCCGCCTGCGGTGACGGACAGCGCGATGTCCCGGGCTTCGTCGCGGGCACCCGCTCGCCAGGCGAGCGTCGCGGTACCCGCGAACACGACGATCGCGTGGACCAGGAAGGGGGCGTGTGCCAGGCCGCCGCCCGCGAGGAGCACGGCCGCTGCCCACCACGACCGGCGGGGTCCTGCGAGGCACGCCGCGGCCGCGAGGAACGCGACGCCGACCACGAGATTGGCGAGGTAGCCGGCGACGAGATGGACGGAGAAGACGCCCGTGAGGAGCCCCGCGAGGAGCCACGTCTTCTCCGCGCCGCGGGTGGCACGGCGGACCAGCGCCGCCGACGCCGCTCCCACGGCGACCCCGAGCGCGGACGACAGCCCGGCCGTCACCGACGAGAGATTCAGGTGCAGCGTACCGGCCAGCGCCGCGACGAGCGCCGGCGCGCCCGGCCGGCTCCCCACCATCGACAGGCCCTCGCTCGCTCCGACCCGCGTCCACCAGAGGTAGACCGGGACGTCCGGGCCCACGCCGAAGCGGTGGCCGTCGATCGCATACGGCCACACGAACACGACGACGAGCGAGGCACAGAGACCACCGAGCCAGGCGAGATCCCGGCGAGCGGTCGCCATCCCGGCCGCTATCCGCTGGCGGTGAACGTGCCGCGCGCGTCCACCGTGACCGCCCCTCCGACATCGGTGAGGAGCGTGCAGCTGAACACGCCGCCCATGTTGTCGGCAAGCGCGGGCGTGATGGTGACGCTGCACTCCCCGGCCGTCGACGAGAACTCGATCGGCCCGTCCGGGCCCTGGCCGGTGATCGAGAGCGCCTTGTCCGGGCT
>CBHFMJ010000028.1:0-13042 GCA_965994715.1 uncultured bacterium
GTGAGGACGCCCGCATCGAGGGCCGCCGGCGAGGTCTCCGACGCCAGCCGTTCGCCGACGATCGACGTCCACGAAGCGGCGAGCCGAGCCACCGGCAAGCCGCGGGCGAAGACCTGCTCGGACATGAGGTTGTCGATCACCTCGCCGAGCTCGACAGCCTCCTCGCTCGGTCCGTCCTTCCGTCGGGGGAACCCCTTCGCGCTCGGCATCAGCCCCGCACCGCCACGGTTCCGCCTGCCACGTCCCACACCGCGGACGACGTGGACGGCACGTCAGCCTCGTCCGCCACACTGATCACGACCTGGCCTCCTCGATCCGCCAGCCGCTGCGCGATCCGGTCGCGACGATCGGGGTCGAGTGCGCTGAACGGATCGTCCACGAGCAGGAGCGGCGGCTCGCCCGTCTCGGCGGCCACGGCCGCCGCGAGGCCGAGGCGCAGGCATAGGGCGGCGGCCCACGTCTCACCGTGCGAACCGAACGCCCGAGCTCCAAGATCGCGCACGGCGAGGGTGAGGTCGTCGCGATGCGGCCCGACGAGGGACGTCCTGCGGAGCAGCTCGTCGGGCCGCCGCGTGTCGAGTTGCTCCCGGAACGCTTCTTCCGAGATGCCCGCCACGTTCGGGGCGTACGTCACGAGGAGCTCGTAGCCCGAGAGCGCCTCGAACTCGACGGAGGCGCCGGTGGCGAGGTGTGCGACGGCATCGCGGCGTGCCTCGATCACCTGCACGCCCGTTCGGACGAGCTCCTCGTCCCAGGCGTCGAGCCCGGACGGGCCGCCGCGATGCCCGTCCCACTCCTTGAGCAGCCGGTTGCGCTGACGGAGCACCCGTTCGTAGGCCGTGGACAGCCCTTCCTTCAACGGCCACAGCGCCACGATCGCGTCGTCCATCAGGTCCCGTCGCTTCGAGGGGTCACCGATCACCACCGGCAGGTCGAAGGGGCCGAAGAGGACCGATCGCACCTGACGGCGCAGCTCGCGTTTGCGTCGGAGCGGACTCTTGTTCAGCTTCACGCGGCTCGCGCCCTTCCGTGGGACTTCCACCTCGACCAGGGCCTTTCCCTCGATGCCCGTGAACTCACCCCGCGTGTACGCCACGTCGGCCCCCTCACGGACGAGCGGCGCGTTCGTGGAGGAGCGAGGCGAGCGGAGCGCGTACAGGAAGAACATGCCCTCCAGCAGGTTGGTCTTCCCCTCGCCGTTCGGTCCCACGACCACCGTCAGACCGTCCGCGACGCGATCGACGGCCGTGCGGCGGTGGTTCCGGAAATCCCGGAGCTCGAGCCACTCCAGGTGCATCCGGGTCCGCGACCGGCCGGCGGTTCAGCCGACCGCGGCGGGGAGCCGGACCGGCATCACGAGGTAGGTCAGCTCGTCACCCTCGCCGCGGATCACGCCGGGCTTGAGCCCGTCACGCACGTCGATCCGCACGCTCTCGCCGGTGGCCGCGGTCAGACCGTCGACGAGGTACTGCGGGTTGAACGCAGCGACGAGGTCCTCTCCCTCGTACCGAGCCTCGACCGTCTCGACGGCCTGACCGAGGTCCGGGCTGGACGACGACAACTTCACGCCGAGCGCGTTGAACTCCAGCCGCACGGGCGTGGTGTCACGAGCGAGCAGCCCCACCCGACGGACGGCTTCGAGGAGCTGCTGGCGTGATATCGTCAGTCGACTCTCGACGGCCTCCGGCAACAGCTGGCGGTAGTTGGGGAACTCTCCCTCGATCAGGCGAGACGTCAGGGTGAGAGAGCCGACGCGGAACGAGATCTGTGACGTGTTCACCGACGCCTCCACCCCGGCCTTCTGGTCGACCGCCGCGCGACCGGCCTCCATCAAAGCGCGCTCGGGGACGATCGCCTTCGCCTCACCGTCGGCGGTGGCGACGAGGTCGCGGACGGCGAGGCGGTACGAGTCCGTGGCGACGAGGACCACACCTTCCCGGCTGATCTCGAGCAACACACCCGTGAGCACCGGCCTGGCCTCATCCTTCGAGGCCGCTCTGGACACCTGGGCGACGGCTTCGGCGAACGCGGCCGGCTCCACGGAGATCGCGGTCCCCGACGGCTCCTGCAGGCCAGGGAAGTCGTCGACGGGGAGCAGCCGGAGGGCGCCGTCGTACGCCGCGCAGCGGATATGCGCCTGGGACTGGTCCGTCTCGAAATCGACCGGGGCTTCGGAGAGCGACTTCACGGTGTCCGCCAGCAGGCGAGCCGGCACCAAGGCCGCGCCGGCCTCCTGGACCTGGACGGCGATCGAGAGCCGTGCCGAGACCTCGAGGTCCGTCGTCGTGAGCATCAGGGTGCCGTCGTCCGCGGCCTCGAGCAGCACGCCGGTGAGTGCCGGGATCCCGGGGCGCGAGGACACGCCGCGCTGAACGGTCTGCAACGCCTCGGACAGGTCGTCGCGGTCGCATCGGAACTTCATCCATCAACCTCCCGGTCGTGGCCTGTTCCCAGGCTGTTGCTTCTTAGGTTCATATAGAGGAAGAGCGGTAGTAGGGACGGTGGAGAAGTGGAGAAATATGGTGTTCGCGCAGCGTAGCGCGGCTGTCCGACATGGGGACGACCGGTGGAGGGTCCTTGGCGCTCTTCCTGGATCGGTCGTTCCGGGTTCGAGAACGGCCATCTCCGCGAAGTTGTCCACCGACATCACACCAACCCCCGAACACGGCCGCGGATGATCCGCGTGAGGTCCTGGACCTGACGGAACGTGTCGTCGCGGGACCGCATCTCGTCCTCGACCTTCTTGATGCCGTGGAGGGCGGTGGTGTGGTCGCGTCCGCCGAAGATCTCGCCGATCTTGACCAGAGATAGGCCCGTGCATTCGCGCATCAGGTACATGGCGATGTGTCTCGCCTGCGTGAGCGGTCGCGAGCGCGACTTCGACACGAGGTCCCCGGTCGAGAGCTGGAAGTAGGTCGCGGTCTCTTCCAGGATGAGCGGCGGCGGGATCTCGTGCTCGGTCTGTGGGATCAGGTCCTGCAAGGCTCGCTCCGCGAGCTCGATATCGATCGGCTGGCGGGTGAGCTCGGACCACGCGACCACGCGCACGAGGGCGCCTTCGAGCTCTCGGACGGACTGGTCGAACTTCGACGCGACGAACTCGATCACCTCGGGCACGACGGCGGGGATGTTCTCCCGCTCGGCCTTCAGCTGGAGGATCGCGATGCGCGTCTCGAGGTCCGGCGGCTGCACGTCCACGCACAGTCCCCACCGGAACCGACTCACCAGCCGTTCCTCGAGGCCGGACAGCTCGTGCGGCGGCCGGTCCGACGCGATCACGATCTGGCGACCGGCGCCGTGGAGGTGGTTGAACGTGTGGAAGAACTCGGTCTGCGTTTCCTCGCGCTTGGCGAGGAACTGGATGTCGTCGACGAGCAGGATGTCGACCTCTCGGTACTTGTGCCGGAACGCGTCACCCTGCCGTTCGCGGACGGCCTTGATGAACTCCGTGACGAATTGCTCCGAGGTCACGTACTTGATCCGCGTGTCGGGCATCAATCGCCAGATGTGATGCCCGATCGCGACCAGGAGGTGCGTCTTACCGAGTCCGGTGCCCCCGTAGATGAACAAGGGGTTGTACGCGGTCGACAGCGGAGCCTCCGCGACCGCCATGGCGGCGGCGTGCGCGAACCGGCTCGATGGGCCGGGGACGAACGCGTCGAACGTGTAGTTGGGGAACGGGAGACCGGGAGCGCCGAGGGGCTTGCCCATCGTCGGCGGCGTGGCCGGTGCACCGATCGCGGCGTAGGCGGCCGGGGGCGTGGTGGTGATGTCCACCAACGGGCCCTCCTCGTGGCGGATGCCTTCGTCCACGTCCATCTCGATCTTGATGGGGCGGCCGAACGCCTCCTCAGCGGTCTCTTCGATGAGCCCAAGATGATTGTGCTGAAGGCGTTCCCGGACGAACTGACTCGGGACCGCGAGGGAGAGCACCTGATCGCGGAGCGCGATCGGCCGGACATCGGTGAACCACATCAGGAACGTGGTCTCCGGCAGCTCCGTGCGAGCACGATCCAGCACGGCCGACCAGGCCCTTCTCGCTTCCTGATCGGGCAAAGCGACGGCCATCTGAGATTCCACAGAGCCTTTCCACACCGGTGGATAACCCGAATCCGGGGAGGTCGCGGGGTCGGGGGATGCCGGGGGCCCTCACCCCGGGGAAGTGCGGGCCGGACTATAGCACCGGGGTTTTTCCCCAAGCGAGTGGCCGGAAGCGTCTTGACGCACTTTCTGTTGTCAACCCCTCCACCCAGGGATGTTTCCGTATACTTCCCCTTCGGCCGGCGGCGTTGCCGGCCTTCCTTCCGCGAAGGAATCCGAGGATGGCCAAGGGAAAGCGCACGTACCAGCCGAACACGCGCCGCCGTGCGAAGACGCACGGCTTCCGTCTGCGGATGCGGACCCGTGCCGGCCGGTCGATCCTCGCCGCTCGCCGACGCAAGGGCCGCAGCCGCCTCAGCGTCTCCGGCTGACCGCATCGGTGCGCACCCGGGCGATCCAGCGCGTCTTCCATGATGCGGAACCGGTGCACGGGAAGCGGGTGGTACTGTTTGTCGCTCCCGGCTCGGGGGAGTTCGCGCTGGTCGCCGGCAAGAAGATCGGTGGCGCGGTGCAGCGGAACCGAGCCCGGCGGGTCCTTCGGGCAGCGATCCGCGAGGTCGCGCCGCGTGGGGTGGAAGGACACGACGTCGTCCTGGTGGCCCGCGAGGCCATCCGAGACGCCCGAACCCAGGATCTGATCACCGAGATGACCGAGCTGCTCCAGCGTGGAGGGATGGGTCGATGACATCCGTCCGACGCGTCCTGTGGAACGCCGGCGCCCCCGCTCGCCTGGTCCTCCTGGCTGCGATCCGCATCTACCAGCTCACGCTCTCAGGGTGGCTCGGCGGACAGTGCCGATTCTCCCCCACCTGCTCCCGGTACGCGGAAGAGGCCATCCGCTCGTTGGGGGCGACGCGTGGATCGTTCCTTGCGGCACGACGTGTGTTACGTTGCAACCCGTTCGGTCGCGGCGGCCTCGACCCGGTGCCGCAGCCCCGCCCTTTGTATGACACCAGCATACGGCGGGCGACCGACCCGACGGTCCCCCACCTGAATCGGCGGCGCCATGCTGGCTGAGATCGGTCCTTTCCAAGCGTTGCTCGATGCGATCGGATGGCTACTCGCGTGGCTGTACGACCTCACCGGCAGCTTCGGATTCGCGATCATCATCCTGACCATCGTCTTCCGGATCGTCCTCCTCCCCCTGGGCATCAAGCAGATCAAGTCGATGCAGGCCATGCAGGCACTCCAGCCGAAGATCAAGGAGATCCAGAAGAAGTACAAGGGGAACAAGCAGAAGGTCCAAGAGCAGACGATGAAGTTGTATCAGGAGTACGGCGTCAATCCGCTCGGCGGGTGCCTCCCCCTGCTGCTCCAGTTCCCGATCCTGATCGCGATGTACTCCGTCATCAGGGCACCCGTCCCATTGCCCCCCGACCCGGACAACCCCGGGGTGGTCACGTACAAGGACAACCACCTTCCGGAGGACTCGGCGTTGTTCGCCGACATCACGGCCCACGAGGGGAAGGGTCAGCAGTTCCTGTTCATGAACCTGCAGTGCTCCCCTCAGAATGCGGGGAAGACCGTGGACGTCAAAGACACGGCCGGCAATTCCACCGGCGATACGCTGGACTGCGGAGACGGGATCCCCGATCGCATCCCCTATTACGCGCTCTTGATCCTTATGATCGGCACGACGTTCTACTCCAGTCGACAGACGCAGAAGGCGACCCCTGCGTCGGCGCAGAACCCGCAGACGCAGATCATCACGAAGGTCATGCCGCTGATGTTCGGCATCTTCGGATTCGCATTCCCTGCGGGCCTGATCTTGTATTGGACGGTGTCCAACCTCTTCCAGATCGGCCAACAGGCGGTGATGCTCCGGCTCGGCCACATCGGTCCCCAGGCGATGGATCGTCGCCTCACAGAGGCGAAGTCGAAGGCCGAGACGCGAACCGATAAGCCGAGGACCGGCATCATGGGCAGGATGATGGAGCGGGCTGAGCAGGAACGGAAGCGGCGCCTCGGTGAGCCGGAGCCGCCTCGGAAACCACCTCCGCGCACCTCGGGCTCGAGCAAGGCCTCGCCCAAGGGCACCGCGAAGGGTTCAGGCTCGGGCAGCTCGGGGAAGCGTTCGAAGGGTGGCTCGGCGGGTCCGAAGCGGTCCGGACCGAATCGGCCGAAACGGCCGGGGAGGTAGACGATGGAGAGAGAGCCGGAATCGACGGGTGCCGTGGGCGAGGATCGCCGAGACGGGGATCCGGATGCTCCCGAGCTCGAGGAGCAGGCCGATGCGATCGCAGACTTCGTCGAGGAGCTTCTCGAGCGGATGGGGATCGACGCCATCGCTGAACCCAACACCCACCGTGGACACGTCTACGTCGACATCGTGGACGGACCGGACGATGACATGGCGCTCCTGATCGGGCGGCATGGCCAAACGCTCGATGCGATCCAGGAGCTAGCTCGAACATCGGTGGGGCGTCGCCTGGACGACCGCATCCGCGTGCTGGTCGACGTGGGGGACTACCGGAAGCGAGCGGAGGAGCGCCTGGTCGAGCAGGCGAGGGAGGTCGCTGAGCGGGTGCAACGGACGGGCGAGGAGGAGCACCTCGAGCCGATGAACGCCTACGAGCGCAAGCTCGTGCACGACGTGATCGCGGAGTTCGATACCCTCGAGAGCGTATCCGAGGGCGCCGATCCCGATCGGTTCGTGGTGGTTCGGCCCCTCTGAGGAGTTCCCGCCTCCGAGGAGGCCATGTTTCACGTGAAACATGAGGGTTGGACCGTGGCCGATCTCTCCTCTGGTCAGATCGCTGCTCTCGAGGCCTTCGAAGGTCTTCTCGCCGAACACGCCATCCCTCGTGGGATGGTGGCGTCGTCCGACAGGGATCACCTCCGGGAGCGGCACGTGCTCGATAGCCTCCGAGCCGTCCCTCACCTGGGATCGGTGAAGCGGTCGGTGGTCGACCTAGGATCGGGAGCAGGGCTCCCCGGTATCCCCGTCGCGGTGGCCCGGCCGGATCTACTCATCACGCTCATCGAGCCCCGGCAGCTGAGGGTCGCCTTCCTCGAGCTCGCCGTCGAGCGTCTGTCGCTCTCGAACGTCCGCGTCTTTCCCAAGCCTGCCCAGCAGCTGCCTCCGGATGCCGAGGTGTGCCTCGCCAGGGGGTTCGGCGACCCCTCTCGGACCTGGGAGGTCGCCGGGGGTCTTCTCCTCGCGGAGGGGAGCCTGATCTACTGGGCAGGAAGCACGTTCCGGACGGATCAGGTGCCCGAAGACGCTCGTATCGCGGGCATGGGGAGCTCCACCCTTGAAAGCGGCGGGCCCATCGTTATCATGACCCGACAGTGAGCAAGGCGTCTGCCAGCTCGACCCACGTCGTGGCACCCACCACGCCGACTCGCCCCACCTCGCCCAAGCGGTCGAGGAAGAAGGGCCCTGTCGTTCCCGATGTCCCCGGTCGAGCCAGGGTCATCGCGATCGCGAATCAGAAGGGCGGGGTTGGCAAGAGCACGACGGCGGTGAGTCTCGGCGCGGCGCTGGCCGACATCGGGTATCGCGTGCTAGTGGCGGATCTCGACCCGCAGGGGAACGCGTCAACGGGGATGGGGATCCGGCACGACGCGCGCGAGGCCACTGTGTATGACGTCGTCGTCTCCGAGGCCGAGATCCAGGAGGCCATCGTGCACACCCCCGTGGAGCGGCTCCATGCGGTGCCGGCAACGATCGACCTGGCCGGAGCCGAGATCGAGTTGGTGTCCCAATTCTCGCGCGAGTCGAGACTGAAGAAGGCGATCGAGCCCGTCCTCGAAGGAGCGTATGACTTCATCCTCCTCGACTGTCCGCCCTCCCTGGGGCTGCTGACGATCAACGCGCTCACCGCGGCCGAAGAGCTGATCGTGCCGATCCAGTGCGAGTACTACGCACTGGAGGGGCTGGGGCAGCTGCTCCGGAACGTCTCCCTCGTCCAGCAGAACATCAATTCGGGCCTCAGGCTGTCGGGCATCGTGATGACGATGTTCGACCCGCGAACGAAGCTCTCGGAGCAGGTCGTAGAGGAGGTCAAGCGTCACTTCGGCGATCTCGTCTACGACGTCATCATCCCGCGCACGGTGCGCCTGTCGGAGGCGCCCGGGTTCGGGCAGCCCATCACGCTCTACGACGCGAAGTCGAAGGGCGCCGAGGCATACCGTCAGCTCGCACAGGAAGTCGCGCTGCGACCTCCGCCCGAGGCCCCCATGCCGCAGTTCGACAAGATGCCGATCGCCGTGATGCCTCCGATGGAACGACCTGAGGACGCCGAGGAGGCGTCCGAGAACGGGGGGCACCCCAACCTCTCGGAGGAACCGCGAGCCCCGAGATCCGACCCAACGATCGAGGCATCGGCCGAGAGCGAGCCTGTCGTCGACCTGACCCCCGAGGCCGCTGCAGCGGAACCGGGGCCCGAGCCGACCGCGCCTGCACCGGAACCCGAGTCTCAGCCCGCGGACCCCGTACCACAGGTCGAGATGACCGCATCTTCCACCTCGAGGCCACGGGGTGCTCGAGGGACCAGGCGCACCGCGGTGGATACGGACGATGACGTCTGGGATGAGCCCGCTCGCCAACCTGAGATGAGGGTCAAGCCCCCATCGAGACCCCCGCCACCGGGTGAGTTGCCTCAGCGACGCGTCGTGGTGATCGACGAGAACTCCGACATCGATATCGAGGCAGGTCAAGAGGCGCCTCCGGCCCCCACGGACGAACGTCGTCAGGGGATGGCAGACATCGGCGCGACGTTGGACGAGGACCAGGGCCGGAAACGGCGTTGGCGGATGTTCCGTAAGGGAGGCGATTGATGTCCAAGCGAGGGGGTCTGGGGCGGGGGCTCTCCGCGCTGATTCCCGGCGCGCCCGAGGCGGGGGAGGTGGCCACCGGGCTGCTCGAGGTGCCCGCTGGGGCGATCGCCCCCAACCCGAAACAGCCGAGGAGCAGGTTCGACGACGAGGCCTTGCAGGAGCTCGCCGCGTCCATCCGCGAGGTGGGGATCCTTCAGCCGATCGTGGTTCGGCGGGCGGGCCAGGGCTACGAGGTCGTCACCGGCGAGCGGCGCCTCCGAGCCGCGAAGCTCGCGGGGCTGGCCACGGTCCCGGTGGTCCTGCGAGATTCCGACGACGCGGATCTGCTCAGGGAAGCCCTGATCGAGAACATCCACCGGGAAGATCTCAATCCGATCGAGCTCGGCGAGGCGTTCCGGCAGCTCCTGGACGAGCTCGGGTTGAAACAGGAGGAGCTGGCGGACCGCGTCGGCGTCTCACGGTCGCACATCGCCAACACGATCCGCCTCCTCGCCCTGCCCCTCGAGGTGCAGCAGCTCCTGACGGACGAGAAGCTCTCGGCGGGTCATGCGCGCGCGCTGCTCGCCTTGGGCGATGCCGACGCGATCACGTCGCTCTCGCTGCGGGTCGCGGCGGAGGATCTCTCGGTTCGCGAGACGGAGGAGATCGTTCGACGGTTCATCGAGGGTCCGCCCGAGCCCGCTCCCAAGAAGGTCGGCCCGGATACGGAGGCCTCCGACCCCAACCTCGCGGAGGTCGAGGAGATCCTGTCCGAGCAGCTCGCCACCCGGGTGCAGATCCGCATGGGCCGCAAGCGGGGTCAGGTCTTGATCGAGTTCGGCTCCGCCGACGATCTCGAGCGGATCGTGTCGGAGATCGTCGGTTCCGGCCCCGGCCTCGCCCCGACTGAGTGATACCATCATACAAAGCCGAGCTGCGCAGCCTGCTCGCGGGACTCGCAACCTCACCCGGTAGGCTCATCAGCGCAACCTCACCCGGTAGGCTCATCAGATGGCCGACGCCGGTCCGTACCCGTCAGAACGGGAACGCGCACTGAAAGCGACTCTCCTCGGTCTGATCCTGGGCGTAGGTCTCGCGATGCTCGCGCATCGCCCGCGCCTAACCTGAGAAGAAGCGGCCCACACCGACTGCAACGGCGCGGGCGACGCGCGTCGGAAGGTCGGGGTCGCGGAGCAGCTCTTCCTCGCGCCGGCCCGCACCGGTGAACGGTTCGACCTGGACCGCCGGCATCCGCGTCTCGCGCAGAGGAGCGATCGTCAGCGGCCGGACCCGTCCGGACAGACCGAGCTCCGCCTCGAGCTCCTCCAGGATCAGTTGCGCGAGAACGAGTCCGGAAGGCGAATGGGTGGTCCTGCTGCCGAAGTACGAGCAGACGGGGCCACCCCCACCTTCCCCGTCCCTGGCGGTGAGCTCCACGGTGATGGACGCGGCCGCGCCAGCCTCGTTCGCGAGACGGGCTCGGTCCGAGGGTACGGCCGCGGCGTCGTCGGTGACGAGGAGCCTCGGATCGGCACCCACCGCCCGCAGCTCTTCCACCAGGGCGAGCGCCGAGCGCTGATGCAACTCGCCTGCCGCGGCGGCCGCTTCCCCGAAGTCGACCGAGATGATCCGCCCCTCGATCGGCCCTCGGGAGGCATCCAGTTCCTCGCGTTCCCGCACGAGGGCTCGCGACGGGACCGCATCCAGCGGGCGCATCCGCCGGAGCACCGACAGCGTGTGCGGGCCGACGATCCCATCGGGTTCGTCCCCGACGTTGCGCTGGAACAGCCGGAGGGCACCGTCCGTCCGTGGGCCGTAGAACCCGTCCTCCTTGCCGCTGTCGAAGCCCAAGGCGTTCAGCATCCGCTGGATCTCGCGCACGTCGTCTCCGCGGAACATCGGTGCGCGGTGATACAGCGTCCGATCGCCAAGCCGCCAACCCGCCTCGACGAGCTGTTCCCACGTGTCCGGGCCGACGAGCCCGTCGACCTGGAGGTGCCGATCTTGCTGGAACCAGCGGACGGCTGCCGCGGTGGACGATCCGAACACGCCCACCAGTTCTTCGCCGTCGATCTCGGCCCCGAGCCCCGTCAACCTCGACTGGATGTCCGCGATCTCTGGGCCGCTGTCGCCCCTGCGGAAGATGCGCATCGATTCGAGTGTGCGTGGGGACGCGGCGCGACGGCAACCGTGGACAGGAGTGGGATGGGGCAGATGTCCTACGCGAGGTGCGGGTCGAGGTCCCGAAGGATCGCGTCCTTGGGCCGCGCGCCGGTGACCCGCGCGACTTCCTTGCCTGCCTTGAACAAGATCAAGGAGGGGATCGACATGACTCCGTAGGTCCTGGTGGCGTCCGGGTTCTCGTCGATGTTCAGCTTCGCGACCTTGAGGTCCTGGCCCTTCTCCTGCCCGATCTCCTCCACGACTGGAGAGACCATGTGACACGGCACGCACCACTCCGCCCAGAAGTCCACGAGGACCGGCGTCTCGGAATCGAGGACGCTCGTCTGGAACTCCGTGTCGTTCACGTCTCCGATGTTCGCCATCTTCTGCTCTCCTCTCGACCGCCGGCTTCGCCGGCTGGCCTACGCCTCGCTCTGAACGCTCGCTCGAGCGGCGAGATTCCCCGCCTCGACCGCGGCGTGGGACTCCGCCTCGAGCAGCCGCTCGGCGTCGATCGCTGCCTTGCATCCCTGTCCCGCGGCGGTGACGGCCTGACGATAGATCCGGTCAGTGACGTCGCCGGCTGCGAACACCCCTTCGACCGAGGTCTGGGTGCGCGGCTCCTGGATCACGATGTACCCGTCCGGGTCGAGCTCCAACCGATCGACGAAGAGCTCGGTGTTCGGCGTGTGGCCGATCGCCACGAAGACACCGTCGGTGGGGAGCTCACTGATCTCACCGGTCGAGGTGTCGCGGAGCCTCACGCCCGTGACCGCGTCGTCGCCGAGGATCTCGACCACCTCGGCATTCCAGGCGACCTCGACTTTCGGGTTCGCCAGGGCCCGATCCTGCATGATCTTCGACGCGCGGAACTCGTCACGCCGATGGACGATCGTCACCTTGGAGGCGAACTTCGTGAGGAACGTCGCCTCCTCCATCGCCGAGTCGCCGCCCCCCACGACGATGAGCTCCCGATCGCGGAAGAAGAAGCCGTCGCAGGTGGCGCAGGCGGAGACGCCTCTGCCACGGAGCTTCTCCTCGCCTGGAACGTCGAGCCACTTCGCCGTGGCCCCGGTGGCGATCACGACGGTCCGCGTCTTCCAAACCTCATCGCCCGCCCAGACCTGATACGGCCGCGAGGAGATATCGACCTTCGTCACGTGGACCGAGAGGATCTCCGCGCCGAACCGGGCGGCCTGCTTCTCCATCTGATCCATCAGCTCCGGACCCAGGATCCCGTCGGCGAAGCCCGGATAGTTCTCGACGTCGGTGGTCAACATCAGCTGCCCGCCGGCCTCCACGCCCTTGAGCACCAGAGGCTCGAGGTTGGCCCGGGCGGCGTAGAGCGCCGCCGTGAATCCGGCGGGGCCGGACCCGATCACGATCATGTTCCGAACGTCGTTCTCGCGTTCCGTGCTCATGCGATTGTCAATCCTCCCACACGACCTGAACGCCGCCCGTGAGGCAGTTCCTTCCCTTACATGTCCGGCGTTGGACCGAGTCGGGCGTCCCGAACGGGAGGTCAGATGCGCGCTGAGGCGAACGAGAGGACCGTGCAGTCCTCGGAGGACGCGGCCCACACGGCCACCGTGTCCGGAGGCTCGCCCGCGCCCGGGCCTTCGAGATAGACGGCGATGTAGGCCTCTTCGCCCTCGAACCTCGCTTGGATCAGTCGCGTCAACCGTCCCGCCTGCTGGTCCCCGAAGGCCTTGGAGACACATCGGACGGCGGCATTGGTATCGCTTGCAAGCTCCGCGCCGGCGGCATTCGTCGAGACTTGACTCCGTGAAGCCGTGGCGGATCGGGCGAGATCCTGCAGCGCGTCCGCGTCGTAGTCCTGTTCCTCCCGGCTGTACTCGACATCACCAGCGAGGGGGAGACTGACCTCCCAATTTCCGGCGGCGTCGGTCGCCGTCTCCCTCACACCGTCTCCCCCGACGTTCGGGAGCGCGTTCGCGATCGCGATCACCGCGGCCGCGGGGGGGGCCGCCCCGGGGCACGCGGGACCCCGCGGGGG
>CBHFMJ010000029.1:0-12857 GCA_965994715.1 uncultured bacterium
GCGCGGCCGCGTGGGCCTCGAGGATCGGGAGGCTCTCCCCTTCCATCCCGAACGCTTCCAGGAGCTCACGGCCGTCGAGGAAGCGAGGGTGGATCCCCAGGTGCTGGGAAGCCACCCACGAGACCCCACGGAGGCGGAGCGAGCCATCCGTCGTCCACAGGACCGCCGGGAAGTGATCCCCGTCGTCGTCCGATGGGACCGGATCACGGCGAGGTGGGGACCAGTCCACCGTGTCGGTGATCCCGATGAGCTCCCACTGTCGCATGTGCCTCTCCTCCTCGGTGCGCTCCCCTGCACTACCCGATATCGGGTAGCAACCTCATCGGGAGTATCGGCGAAGAGGACCAATTCGGCCTTCCCCGAAAGGCCTAGGGCCTCCGGAGGAGCGGCGCTCCCTGCAACGGATGAGCCCACCGCTGGCACTATGGAGGCGAGAGTCATCGACGAGAGAGGAACCGACATGCCAACCGAGATCGCGACCTTCGGCGCCGGTTGCTTCTGGGGCGTGGAGCACCTGTTCCGAAGGGTCCCGGGAGTCACCGAAGCCATCTCCGGCTACAGCGGGGGCTTCGTCGAGAACCCCTCCTACCAGCTCGTCTGCACGGACACAACGGGTCACGCGGAGGTCGTCCAGGTGACGTTCGATCCCGAGGTCGTCTCCTACGACCAGCTCCTCGAGGTGTTCTGGGCGATCCACGATCCGACCCAGGTGAACCGGCAGGGACCCGACCGAGGATCGCAGTACCGGAGCATCGTCCTCACCCACTCGGACGAGCAGCGGGCGGCGGCGGAAGCGTCCCGGGATCGGGTCCAGCCTCGGTACGAACGCCCCATCGCGACGGCGATCCAGCCGTTCGCGGCCTTCTATCCGGCGGAGGACTACCACCAGCGCTACTACCTGAACAACGGCCACGAGCCGTATTGCCACGCGATCCCGCCGGACCTGCTCGAGGACCTGGGGCTCGTCCGCACCTAGCGCCGGCGGGACGAACCCTGCCAAGCTCCACGGCGTGAGCGAGGCGTCGGCCCGACCCAACGACCTTCAGCCGTTCCTGGACAGGTTCGTCAACGCATGCGAGCAGGACGACCGGGTCGTGGCCGCGTTCCTCGGCGGCTCTCATGGCCGTGGCGAGGCGGACGCATACTCGGACGTCGATCTCTGCGTGATCGCCAAGGACGACGCGTACGAAGCGCTCGTCCGCGATCGAGCCGGATTCGTGGGGCGCCTCGGGGCGCCGCTCTTCCTCGAGGACTTCGGGATCGCGGGCCTCGTGTTCTTCGCCCTCGACGACGGGAACGAGGGCGAGCTCTTCTTGGGGAGCGAGGGTCGGCTGGAGGAGCTCGAGCCCGGTCCAACGTTCCGAACGCTCTACGACCCGGGCGGGATCCTCGAGGGCGTGGAGTTCGCCGAGGAGCGGACGGATCCTGCCGCGCAACACGAGGTGCTCCGGCGGATCCTCGCGTGGTTCTGGCACGAGCTCTCGCACTTCATCGCCGCCATGGGGCGGGGCGAACTCTGGTGGGCCGCCGGGCAACTCGAGTCGCTCCGCGGTCATTGTGTGAACCTCGTCCGGATCGAGCACGAGGCGTTCGCCGGCGAGGAGCCGTACGAGAAACTCGATCGGACGATCGATCCAGCTGCGCTGTCACCGATCGCGGGAACGTTCGTGCCGATCGAGCGCGGCGCGCTGCTGCGAGCGGCGCGGGTCCTCGTCCGCTTCTATGCGGAGAAGGCCCCGGGCGTCGCGGAGGCGAACGGGGCGACGTATCCGCTCGAGCTCGAGGAGCTGATGGTCAAGCGCCTTGACGACCTTGCCGACTCGGGCTAGCCGTCGCGGAAGCCGACGAGCTTGTGCGAGCCGTCGCAGAACGGCTTGTTCTGTGAGTGCCCGCATCGGCAGAGGGTCTGGCGGTTGCGGACCTCGTAGGGCTCGCCGTCCGCTCCGACGACCCGCACCCCACCGCGCACGAACAACGGCCCGTTCCGGAACACACCGATCTCGGGTTCGTACTCGGGCTCACGGTCCGGCGAGTCCACCGAGTCCGCCCACGCCAGGCGTCCCGAAGGACAGAGCTGGACCATCCGACCCATCCGTTCGCGGACAGCCGGATCCGGGTCGCCGAGCATCTGCCAGACCCCCGTGAACCGGTCCTTGCAGTAGCCGGCCTTCGTGCAGATCGACAGGTCGTCGCTGATGATCGCCCCGTCCTGAGCTTGGAACACGTCGGTCCGGTCGTCGCGCGGGCCATGATCCGCGCGCTCCGTGACGTCGACGCGGGGTTCCTCGAGGTGGCTGTCGTCGCAGAACGGCTTGTTCCCGCTCTTGCCACAGCGACAAAGGCGGTAGGTCTCGTCCGCGTCCAAGGGCTCGAAGGGTGCGTAGTCGACCGGTTCGCCGAACTCCGTCTTGACGGTCCTCGTCCGCGCGATCGGCAGCGGGCCTTCGACCTCGTAGGGGCCATTCTCCTCGATCCGGATCTCGGGGTTCGACATGGGCGGCATCCTCCCACGTCGTACCATCCGCGTGAAGGAGGGAGCCGTGGCGGTCGGCACGATCGACGAGTACGCGAAGATCCTCGACGACTGGCGCGGCGAGGTCGTTGGCGAGCTCGACGCTCTGATCCGGCGCGCGGCTCCAGGGGCGACCGGCTCGATCAAGTGGGCGCAGCCCGTCTACGAGCAGGACGGGCCCTTCGCCTACGTCAAGGCGTTCACCTCGGCCGTCAACTTCGGGTTCTGGCGAGGTGCCGACCTCACGGACACCGAGGGCCGCCTCGAGGGAACCGGCGACCGGATGCGTCACGTGAAGATCCGGGGGCCCGGGGACGTCGACGCGGCGAGGTTCAGCGCCTGGGTCAAGGAAGCCGTCACGCTCAACGCCGAGAAGGGCGATCCCACGAAAGCTCGCTAGCGCGGGTCCTCGATTCGGTCCCTCCTCCCCACTATCCTTCGAACGCGTGTTCGAGGAACTGAACCCGGAGCAGGAGGCCGCCGTCCGTCACGGCGAGGGACCGCTCCTGGTCGTGGCTGGGGCCGGCAGCGGCAAGACGATGACGCTGGCGGCGCGGGTGGCCTCGCTGATCGAGCGAGGGACGAGGCCCGAACGGATCCTCCTCCTCACGTTCAGCCGTCGCGGCGCGAGAGAGATGCTGTCGCGCGCCGAGCGGCTCACCGCGAAGGACGACGCCGGCCGTGTGTGGGGCGGCACGTTCCACGCGGTGGGCAATCGGCTCCTCCGTCTGCACGGCCGGGCGCTCGGTCTCACGCCGGATTTCACCGTCCTCGACCAGGCGGACGGCGCCGACGTGATGAACCTCCTCCGCGACGAGCTCGGCTACTCGTCCCGCGAGCGGCGATTCCCGCGCAAGGACACCCTGGCGGCGATCTACTCGCGGACCGTGAACGCCGGCGAGCGGCTCGTCGACGTCCTGAATGGTCACTACCCGTGGTGCCTGGACGAAGCAGATGGCATCGTCGACATCTTCCGCGCATACACGGAGCGCAAGCGCCGACAGCATGTCCTCGACTACGACGACCTCCTGCTCTTCTGGAAGGCCCTCGCGACCTCGCCGGCCACAGGGCCGCAGCTCGCCGCGATGTTCGACCATGTCCTCGTCGACGAGTACCAGGACACGAACGCGCTCCAGGCCGACATCCTCGAGGGCATGCGCCCCTCTGAGGGCCCGCGGAACGTCACGGTCGTGGGAGACGACGCCCAAGCGATCTATGGGTTCCGCGCCGCCACCGTGAAGAACATCCTGGAGTTCCCCGAGCGCTTCCCCGGCACGACCGTGATCAAGCTCGAGCGGAACTACCGGTCGACCCCCCCGATCCTCGCGGCATCCAACGCGGTGATCGCCCTCAGCCCGCAACGACACGAGAAGACGCTCTGGTCCTCGCGCGAAAGCGAGTTGCGCCCCGTGCTCCGCGCGTGTCTCGACGAAGCCGAGCAGAGCGACGCCGTGTGTCGGGCCGTCCTCGGGCATCGGGAGGTAGGCGTCCCCTTGAAGGCGCAGGCGGTCCTGTTCCGCGCCGCCCATCACTCGGACCACCTCGAGGTCGAGCTGGCCCGCCGGAACATCCCGTTCGTGAAGTACGGCGGCCTGAAGTTCATGGAGGCGGCGCACGTCAAGGACACGCTCGCGTGCCTCCGCGTCCTCGAGAACCCCTTCGACGAGGTGAGCTGGTTCCGGGTCCTCCAGCTCCTCCAGGGGATGGGCCCCGCGTCGGCTCGCCGGCTGATGGACGATCTCGAGGTGCGTCGGACGGACGATGCCGACGCCGCGTCGCCCCTCGCACGGTTCCTGGCGGAGCCGCTCGCGGTCCCCAAGGGTGCGGCGCAGGGGATCCGAGAGCTTCGGAGCGTCCTCGGCGACTGTCTGGCGGCAGAGACCCTCCCTCCGGCTGCCCAGATCGCCCGGCTCCGGACGTTCCTCGAGCCGGTGATCGCCCGGAAGTACGACGCGGCCGCCGCACGCACCCGCGACCTCGAACAGCTCGAGCTCCTGGCATCGGAAGCTGCTTCCCGCGGGCAGTTCCTCGCCGACCTGACGCTCGATCCGCCCTCGTCCACCGGCGACCTCGCCGGCCCGCCGCATCTCGACGAGGACTACCTCGTCCTCTCCACGATCCACTCGGCGAAGGGCCTCGAGTGGGACGTGGTGCACGTGATCCACGCGGCCGACGGCATGATCCCGTCCGACATGTCGACGGGGGACGACGACGAGATCGAGGAGGAGCGACGCCTCCTCTACGTGGCGCTCACCCGGGCGCGCGACGCGCTCCACGTCACCTACCCGCAGCGGTACCACCGCAGGACCCGGGGCCTCGAGGATCCGCATTCCTATTCCCAGCGGTCGCGGTTCCTGCCGGACGAGGTCCTCCTCCACTTCGCGGTCGTCGGTCCGCAGGTCGTGTCGGTCGCCGACGTCGCCGAGCCGGTGACCGCGGCAGCCGACGTGGACGCGTTCCTCGCCGGCCTCTGGAGCGACTGAGCTCGACCTCTATCCTTGGGTCATGGATGCCGCGCTGCTCGATCTCTACGACACGGTCGCGAGGACCCGCTGGCGCGAGCTGTCCGATCGGATCTCCGACGAGCTAGGCGTCGACGTCGCGGCGCTCTACCGTGCCTACACCGTCACGAGGGCGGAACGGAGCATCGGCGCCTTCAACGGGCCGGAGGGCGACATGACCGCGATCGTCGAGGCGGCCGGGTTCGAATCGAGGCCCGAGCTGATCGACTCGCTCGTCGCGATGGAGCGGCGGTTCACGGAAACCGGCGTCGAGCTCTGGGAGGACTCGCTGCCGGTCGTCTTCGAGCTCCGGCAGCGGGGCGTCAGGACGGCGCTCGTCAGCAACTGCTCGCATTCGACGCGCGGGATCGTCGACCGGCTCGGCCTCGTGGATGCCTTCGACGAAGTCATCCTGTCGTTCGAGGTCGGGCTCCGCAAGCCCGACCCTGCGATCTACCGCGAGGCGTTGCGACGGGTGGACGTCCAGCCGGATCGCGCCGTCTTCGTGGACGACCAGCAGGAGTACTGCGACGGCGCCGCTTCGATCGGGATCCAGACCTATCTGATCGACCGGACGGGCGACGCCACACCCGACGAGAACGGGCACCGAGTGATCCGGGACCTGCGGGCGCTCCTAGCCGTAGACGCCTGACTTCTCGCCGGCCGCCCCCGCATCGGTCATCATCTTCGTGACGTCGGTGACCTCCGACGCCTTCGGAAGTTCCACGTCCACCGGCTCGCCGAACGCCGAGTAGTCGACCGTCATCTCCATCTGCGCGTCCCCCGTCCCCGGAACGAGGTCTCCGAAGTCCATCGTGATCCGCTGGCGGCGCGGCAGGCCCTCGTCGTCGATCCAGATCTGGAACGGGATCTTCCCATCGATGCCGAGCGCCTCGAACTGCTCGACCGCGGCTTCGAGCTGTTCCGTCGTCTTCGCGTCGGCATCCTCGCCCACGACCTCGGCGAAGCTCTCGAGCACCTTCTGGAGGTCGATCGTCCCGGTGTACCGGGTGGTGGCGATGCCGTCGATGTCCGCCTCACCGGAGGCCTTCACGTCGAAGACGCCCGCGAACAGACCCGCGTAGGCCGATGGATCGGTCGTCCCCGCCCCGAAGCCTCCGAACTGCGCGGCGGCGGCAGGATCCATCTTCGACGGGTCGAGGCTGACCCACGGCGTCGGCGCGCCCTCGAAGGCCGGCGAGCGCATGTAGATCACGCCGTCGTCCATGATCATCTCCATCTCGCCGCCCATCAGCCCGAGGTCCATCGTCATCGCAGCCTGCCGGGTGGCGTTGTCGACATCCGCGTCCGCCGTGATCGAGAAGGACTGCCCCTCGGCGGACATCGACATGCGCAGCTCCTGGTGGTAGCTCCCGGCCTCGTACACCGCGGTCATCGCATCGAGCACCGCGTCTCGCGGGCTGATCGGCGTGCCTCCCTCGGCGCAGGAGGCCAGGATCGACAGGGTCGTGAGGGAGAGCAGGAGCTTCTTCATGCAACCATCATCGGCACGGGTGGCCCCTCAGTCCACCCACGGATGGAAGAATCAGCGAAGATCGTCGAGGGCGTCGGCGATCGACTTGCGGATCCCGGTGAAGAAGGGCGTCTCGACCTTCGCGTAAAGGCGGGTCTTCGAGTCGCGGAGCCTCCGGATGCAATCGACGAGCGCGTCGAGCTCGTCGGTCTCGAACGCGAGGATCCATTCCCAGTCGCCGAGCCCGAACGCGCTCGTCGTGTTCGCGAGGACCTGCGGGAACTCGCGACCCAGGACCCCGTGCTCCGCGAGGAGCTCGCCCCGTTCCTGCGGTGGGAGCAGGTACCACTCGGCCGAGCGGACGAACGGGTAGACGCAGAGGTACGTGCGCGGGGCCTCCCCCCGGACGAACGCCGGCTGGTGATCGGGCGAGAACTCGGCGGGCTTGACGAGACCCATCAGAGAGACGACCGGGTCGAGGAGATCGCCCGCCCGGGTCCTCCGGAACTCGACCAGGAACCGCTGGAGATCCTCGGCGCCCGCGGCGGTCAGCCACAGGACGAGATCGGCGTCGGCCCGGAACCCGACGGTCGAATACGAGCCGCGCACGTCCACCCGGCCCGCCCAGTCCTTGAAGAGGGTCTCGATCTCGTCACCGGCGTTCCGGAGCGCCTCGTCCTCGAACAGCTCGGCGCGGAGCTCCTGGCTCGCGGCGAACACGGGGTACAGCGCGTAGATCGTCTCGGTCATGCCGGCTCCTTCCGCGTTCCTGGCCGGGGGGCGTCCGCGTGCGCGAGCACCTGATCCGCCGTCTCTCCGGCGGCGCGAGCGAGATCGGACACACCCACGCCGTCGAACGCGCTCCCGACCAGGAAGATACCCGGCGGGAGCCCCTCGCGGATCTCCTCGACGAGGGCGGCGTGCCCACGCTCGTACTGCGGCATCGCTGCCCACCATCGATGCACGTGGGCTGCCTCGGGGGCGGGGAGATCGAGTGCGGCGCTCAGATGCCGCACGCACGCCCCGACGATGTCGTCGTCGGGCGCGTCCAGGACATCTTCATCACCCGCGCCGCCCACGTAGCAGCGGACCACCGCTCGATCCCCGAACGAGGGGTCCGGCCATTTCCGGGACACGAACGTTGCCGCGGTCATCGGGGCGGCCCCGCGGGGGACGACGAAGCCGGTCCCGTCGGGCAGGGCGTCCGCGGTTCCGGCCGGGTACACGAGGAAAACGACGCCGGTGGAGACGGAACGGATGGCCGAGAGCCCGGCGGGCGCGCTCGGTCCGAGCAGGGAAGCCGAGGCCGGCGCGCCACAGGCGAGCACGACGGCGTCGACGTGCTCCGAGGAGGCGTCCACGAGGTCGACCGTTCGGTCCGTGACACCGGTTACCTCGGCGCTCGTCCGGAGTCGCTCGCCCACCGTCGCGGCGAGCGCGTCCACCAGTTCCCGCATCCCCGACCGGGGCCGAAGGAACAAGGGTCCCGGATCGGCGCGACCCGCGGCGCGCTGCGCCGCCTGGGCACCGCGGATCAGGCTCCCTTGGGACGCCTCCCACGCGACGAGCTCCGGGAAGGTCGCCGGCGCCGACAGCCGATCCACGTCGCCCGCGTGAAGCCCGGCGAGCAGGGGCGCGATCGCTCGCTCGGTGGCCTCGTCACCGAGCCGCCGGCGGAGCAGCTCGCCGAGCGTCTCCTCCGCGCCGGGCCGGCGCGTCCGCTTGACGAGATCGGCGAGGGCGCGAACGCGGCCGCGTGACGACACCCCCGGCCACCGCAGGACGTCCCCGACGTCGCCCGGGATCCCGAATGGCGCTCCGCGCAGGTACGGCACGAGACCGAACTCGGTCCACAGGAACGCTCCCGTCGCGCCCGGGGGGACGAGCGCCAGCCCGAGGTCCCTGCAGAGCGCCGATCCCCAGGGTTTCCTCGCCGCCAGCGAATCGGGGCCGGGCTCCAAGTGGAGGTCGCCCACTGGAACGGGGGGCGCGATGAGCCCGCCGTACGTGCTGGCCCGCTCCAGCACGACGGGCTCCACGCCGGCTCGCTGCAATCGGAACGCCGTGGCGAGCCCGGCGATGCCGCCGCCGACGACGGCGACCCGGGGGGTCACGGAGCCGCCTTCACCAGGTGGTCTCGCACGACGTCCGCAAGAACGTCCAGGAACGCGGGGTCGTCGTTCGGCATCCGGGTACGTGCGAACCGGATGCCGGCTCCCTCCGCGATCTCCTTCGCCTCGATGTCGAGGTCGTACAGGGTCTCGAGATGGTCGGCCACGAAGCCGGCCGAGCACACGACCACGCCGGGATGACCCATCGCCGCCGCTTGGAGGATCGATTCCTCCACCGGCGGACCCCACCATGGGTCGGAGGTCCGACCGGCGCTCTGCCACGCGATGCCGTAGCTCTCGAGTCCGAGCGCTCCGGCGACGAGGTCCGCCGTCTCCTGCAGGCCGGCGCGGTAGCGGCACGATCCATCACACGTGCACGTCTTGCAGCGCAGCGACCCATCCAAGACGACCCGGGTGGGCAGCGAGTGCGCCGTGAACAGGACGTGCGTAGCCGATCGCTCGGCCTGCGGCACGTCCTCGAGGGCGTCCGCGACCCGGTCGGCCAGGAACCGCACGAACGAGGGGTGCGCGCCGTACTCGCGGACGAAGGAGAACTCCGGCTCGCCTCCCTGGTCGGCCACGGCCGCGAGCACCCGCTCGACGTAGGTCTCCACGGACATCCCCGACCAGTGGGGAGCCATCACGATGCCGACGGCCTCCTCGACGCCCTCCTCCCGCATCTGCGCGACGGCGTCCGGGATGAACGGCGGCGAGTGCTTCATCCCGAGGAACGCGTGGAACGGGGCCCCGTCCTCGCTCAGACGGGCGACCAGGCCCTCGGCCTGCACCCGCGTGGTGTCCAGCAAGGGGAACAGGTTGCCGATCGCTTCGTAGCGAGCGCGCAGGTCGGCCAGATGCTCCGGCGACGGCGCCCGGCCCCCGCGGATGTCCGTGTAGTAGCGCTCGATGTCCTCGGGTCCGCTCGCGGTCCCGTATGCCATGACCAGCACCCCTGTCGGGGCCGTCACGGTGCCGTTCTCTCGGTCTCGGCGTGAACGAGATCGACGAGCCGTTGCAGGTGCTCGACGGGCGTGTTCGGCAGCACCCCGTGCCCGAGGTTGAACACGTGCCCGTCGCGGAGCGCCGCGCGCGCCAACACGTCCTCGGCCTTCCGTTCCACCGCGTCCCAGTGCCCGAGCAGGACCGCGGGATCGAGGTTCCCCTGGATCGCTCGGTCGTGCCCGATAGCCGCCCAGGCGTCGTCCAGCGGCAGGCGATGGTCCACCCCGATCGCGTCACCACCCGCGTCCCGCATGAGATCGAGGAGATGGCTCGTGCCGACCCCGAAGTGGATCGCCGGGACGCCCATGGCGGCGATCGCCTCGAACACCCTGGCCGTGTGCGGCACCACAATGCCGCGATAGTCGTCCCGATCGAGCACGCCGACCCACGAGTCGAAGAGCTGCACCGCGTGCACGCCGGCGTCCACCTGCGCGCGGAGATGGGCCACGACGATGTCGGCGAGCATCGCGAGGAGCCGATCGAACACGGCCGGCTCCGAGAAGAGCAGGGCCTTCGTTCGGGCGAAGGTACGGCTCGGTCCGCCCTCGATCAGATAGCTCGCGAGCGTGAACGGAGCTCCCGCGAATCCGATCAACGGGACCTCGAGCTCCTTCACGAGGAGCCGCACGGCCTCGGCCACGTACGGCTCGTCCGTCTCGGGCTCCAGCGGCCGGAACCGCCTGATCCCCGACGCGTCCACGAACGGGGGCTCGATCACCGGCCCGCGTCCCGCCTCGATCCGGATCGGCACGCCGATCGCGTGGAGGGGCACCATGATGTCGGAGAAGAGGATCGCCGCATCGAGCGGCATCCTGCGGAGCGGCTGGAGCGTGAGCTCCACGACCTCGTCCGGACGCCTGCACGTCTCGAGGATGTCCACGTCCCCACGCCGAGCTCGGTACTCCGGGAGCGAACGACCGGCCTGACGCATGAACCAGACCGGCGTGCGGTCGACAGGGCGGCGTCGGAGCGCGCGGAGCAGCCGATCGTTGGGGAGGAGCCCGGTCACTCCCTCAGGATACGGAGCTGGATGGGACGGGCGGTGTGGGCGCCGCGGCGAGTCCGGCCGTGTCCACGAGCGCGTCCTCCAGCGTCGATCGGTTCGGCCGGGGGAACAGGACCCGGAACGCGGCGCCCCCGCCCGACGCCTCCTCGATCCGTACGTCGCCACCCATCGCTTCGACGAGCCCCTGGACGATCGACAGCCCGAGACCGAGGCCGTGTCCGCTCATCGAGTCGAGCCGCTCGAAACGGTTGAAGACCTTCGCGCGATCCTCTGCTGCCACGCCTCGACCGGAGTCGAGGACGGCGAATCCGACGTGGCCGGAGTCTCCGGTGATCTCGATCCGCACCGGCGGCCGCCCGTATTTGAACGCGTTGTCGATGAGATTGTCGAGGATCCGCCGCAGGTACTCCTTGTCGCAGACGGCGATGGCCGGCTGCGAAGCGTCGACCTGGAGGTCGCGATCGAGGACGCTGTGGTCGGCGGCTGCCTCGCGGACGACCTCTGCGAGGTCCACGGGTTCGAGCCGGTTGACGGCCTCTCCGCGCTCCAGCTCCGCGGCGGCGAGCAGGTCCTCGACCATGGTGCCGAGTCGAAGGGCGGCTCGCTCCACGATGTCCTCGAGCTCACCGCGATGCTCCTGCAGCTCGGGCTGCCGCGCGGACGACACCGCGCCGATGATCGAGGCGATCGGGGTGCGCAGCTCGTGGCTCACCAACGCAACGAACTCGCTCTTCATGCGGTTCAGGTGCGTCAGCTCCTCGACCTGCGCTCGCTCGGTCTCGTAGAGACGTGCGTTCGCGATCGCCGCGGCTGCCTGTTCCGCGAACAGAGAGACCGCGCGAAGGTCGAACTCCGAGAAGAGCCGGTCTCCCGTGGAGTTCACGTTGAGGACACCGAGCAGTTCCTCACGATGGATCAGAGGCGCGCTGATCGCACTCGACACCGGGACCGAATGGGGCACCAGCCCCGGGAAATCGCCGGGATCGGCCTTCCCCTGCACGAGGAGCGATTCCCGCGTCGAAGCCACGTGCCCGGCGATCCCCTCGCCGAGCTGCACCTTGCCGCCGTCCGCATGTTCGTTGCCGTGGGAACACGCCACCACCAGATGCGCACCTTCCATCAGCATCACCGAGCCGCTGTCGCTGTCCAAGAGCTCCACCGCGCTGCGGAGCATCGTGTCCAGGACGACGGAGAGCTCGAGCACGTCGTTCATGGCCTTGCCGGCGCCGAGCAGCAGTTCGACCTCGCGCAGGCGGTTCGACAAGGCAGTGGTCAAGACCCGCTCGTCGATCAGGAGGCGGGAGAGCCTCCGGAGATGACGCTCTTTGTCGATCGCATAGATGCAGAACGCGATGCTCAGCAGCACGACGGCGATCCGCATGACCGGGGTGGCCACGAACACCTGCGTGGCGCTCGTCTGCCAGGTCGACACGAAGACGAGCCCAAGTGAGATCGAGACCAGGAGGGCCGCGGTCAGGATCCAGAGCTGCAGTCTGCGCTTCTCGACGGCCTCGAGCGACGGCGTCCGGAAGTCGCGCAGGCCGGCCACACGGGCCTCCTGCTCGATGTGCTCGGTCACCGTTTCATCGGCAGTCATCCATCAACCTCCCGTTGCAAGCATCGGACATCCCAGCTGACGGGTTGAGCAGAAGGAAGTCGGATCCCGTACGGGAACCAGCGCGGATCCCTCGGCGACGGACGGCCTCGACGTGACGACATCGGCCGGAGAGCGTGAGACTGCAGATGCGAGGAAGGAGCGGATATCACGAGCACCGACATCCCCATCGCGACCCACGAGCCGGCGTGAGCTCAGGTCCGATGGTGACAGTCGACCAGGTCCGATCGTTCGCGCTCACGTTGCCGCGCACCACCGAGGCGCTCGTTCGGGATCGGATCAAATTCCGGGTGGGCCGCATCGTCTACCTCGCGTTCTCTCGCGACGAGACGGAGATGGGGTTCGCCATCCCGAAGGAGGAACGTGAAGCGCTCGTGCGATCGGAGCCCGAGCGGTTCCTGATGCCGGACCGCTCCGACCTGCGCTACCACTGGATCGTCGTTCGGCTCGATGCGATCGACGTCGCCGAGATGCGTGAGATCGTCCTCGACGCCTGGCGGATGGTGGTGCCCAAGAGGGTGGCAGCCGCGTACGAGGACTCCGAGCCGTAGGCCAGATACGCCAACCCTACGTAGGGAATATCCCCTACCGCGTCGGTATGGGACATCCACTCTCGGGGTATGCGATCGAAGGCGG
>CBHFMJ010000030.1:0-12784 GCA_965994715.1 uncultured bacterium
AGACGGCGATGTTCGCGAGCGTCTTCCGGGAGGCGGCGGCTCGGGCGCTCCTGCTCCCCCGCCGCCGACCGGGACAACGAACGCCGCTGTGGCAGCAGCGGCAGCGATCGGCGGACCTCCTCGCGGAGGCGTCGAAGTTCCCGGACTTCCCGATCCTGTTGGAGGCAACGCGGGAATGCCTCCGTGACGTGTTCGACGTCCCCGCGCTCCGCGAGGTCATGACGGACCTCCGCTCCCGGCGCACGCGGCTCGTCGCGGTCGACACCGAGCACGCCTCGCCTTTCGCGCAGTCGCTGCTCTTCCGGTGGGTGGGCGTCTACATGTACGAGGGCGACGCCCCGCTCGCCGAGCGGCGCGCCGCCGCGTTGACCCTCGACCGCGACCTTCTCCGCGAGCTCCTCGGGTCGGAGGAGCTGCGGGAGCTGCTCGACCCACGCGCCCTCGACGAGGTCGAGGCGGAGCTGCAGCGGCTGGGCGAGGGCAGGGGCGCCCGCTCCCCCGATCATCTGCACGACCTCCTCCGCACGCTCGGTGACCTCACCGGGGACGAGATCAGTGGCCGCGTGGAGGGCGGCGACACTTCGGCGTTCATCGAGCAGCTGCTGGCCGACGGGCGAGCGATCCGGATCAGGATCGCCGGAGACGAACGCCTCGCCGCGATCGAGGACGCCGCCCGGCTCCGCGACGCGTTGGGGATCTCCCTCCCGATCGGATTGCCCGGCGTGTTCACGGCTGCGACGGACCGGCCGCTGGAAGGCCTCGTCCGTCGCTACGCCCGGACCCACGGACCGTTCATCGCAGCGGAGGTCGCGGCGCGGCTCGGCGCGTCCACCGAGCGCGTGCAGGAGGCCCTCGTCTCGCTGGAGACCTCCGACGAGGTCGTTCGCGGCGAGTTCCGACCGGGCGGGTCCGGCCGGGAGTGGTGCGATCCCGACGTGCTCCGCCGCCTCCGTCGGCGTTCGCTCGCCCTGCTCCGGCGCGAGGTCGAGCCGGTCGACGCCGCCGCGCTCGGCCGGTTCCTCCCCGCGTGGCAGGGGGCCGACCGGCCGCGGGGGGACATGGACGCGCTCACCGACGCGATCGCGAGGCTCCAGGGCACTTCCGTGCCCGCGTCGATCCTCGAGACCGACGTCCTGCCGGGCCGGGTGCGAGGCTACCGTCCCGCCGATCTCGACGCGCTCGTGGCGAGCGGCGACGTGGCCTGGGTGGGGGCCGGACCGCTCGGGACCGACGACGGTCGCGTCACGCTCGTGTTCCGATCCGATGCACCGACGCTGCTCCCTGCCGGAGCCACCGAGCCGCCGGACGGCGAGCTGCACGTCGCCATCCGCGCGCATCTCTCGGAACGAGGGGCATCCTTCTGGACCGACCTCGTCACGGCCGCCGGCACGGCGGACGAGCGCGTCCTGCTCGCCGCCCTCTGGGACCTCGTCTGGGCCGGCGAGGTCACGAACGACACGCTCGCGCCCCTGCGCACCTTCGTGCGCGGCGCCTCGGCGAAGATCCGGACGGCAGGGCCCGGGCGTCGGCCTCGGCCCGGCGCGCTCCGGCGCACGGGCCCCCCGGCCGGCGCCGGCCGGTGGTCGCTCGTCGCCGGGCTCCGCGAGCCGGCGCCGGCCACCACCGAGCGCGCCCACGCGCTCGCTGGCCTGCTCCTGGACCGCCACGGCGTCGTCACCCGCGAGTCCGTGCTGGCCGAGGGCCTCCCCGGTGGCTTCGTCGGCATCTATCCGGTCTTCAAGGCGATGGAGGAGGCCGGGCACGTCCGTCGCGGGTACTTCGTGGCGGGGCTCGGCGCCGCGCAGTTCGCCCACCCAGGGGCCGTGGATCGACTCCGAGCGTTCCGCCCGTCGGGCGGGGAGGCGGACCCGGACGAGGAGGTCGGCGGCACGCTCGTCCTCGCCGCCGCCGACCCCGCGCAGCCGTACGGG
Source organism: uncultured bacterium (assembly GCA_965994715.1). Lineage (GTDB taxonomy): Bacteria > Actinomycetota > UBA4738 > UBA4738 > HRBIN12 > JAJNBA01. The sequence continues at coordinate 1,932 of CBHFMJ010000030.1, forward strand.
GCCGCGCTCCCGTGGCCTCCGAGCGAGAGACGTCCGGCGCGCCAGGCCGGGGCCTACGTCGTGCTCGCCGACGGCGCGCCGGCCGCCTACCTCGAGCGCGGAGGGCGGAGCCTCCTCACGTTCGGCGCCGAGCCTTCGGCTTGGGTCGACGCGCTCGCCTCGCTGGTGAAGGACGGCCGGCTGAAACGGATCCAGCTCGGCCGGATCGACGGCGAGGAAGCGTCCACGCACCCCGCCGCCGCGGATCTGCGCACGGCGGGCTTCGCCGACGGCTACCGCGGCCTGACCCTGCGGGGATGAAGTCGCCCGCATCCGACGGAGCCTCGTTCGCCGCGCGCGGCGAGCGATGGGCCGTCGCCGCCCCGCACCCGCGGGCCGCGGAGGCGGCGGCATCGGCGTTCGCGAGCGGGGGCAACGCCGTCGACGCCGCGTTGCACGCCGCCGTGATGCTCGCGGTGGTCTCCCCGCACATGTGCGGTGTGGGCGGCGACCTGTTCGCCCTCGTGCAGAACCCCGACGGGAAGCTCGTGGCGATCGACTCCTCCGGCCGGGCACCTGCCGGCGCCGGCGCCGAAGGCCTCCGCGGCGCGCACGGCACCACCATGCCAGAGGCGGGCCCGGCCACGATCACGGTACCCGGCGCCGTCCGGGGGTGGGAAGCCCTGCACCGCCAAGGCGCCGCCCGGCCGTGGGCGGACGCGTTCGGCGCCGCGATCGATGCCGCCGAGGGAGCACCCGTCTCCCGCGATCTCGCGGGGAGCATCGCGAGGCGCGCCGACGAGCTCCGCGCGGATCCCGGGTTCGCGGAGGTCTTCTACGCTGACGGCGTCCCGTCGGAGGACTCCCTCCTCCGGCAGCCGGCCTTGGCGCGCACGCTCTCCGCCATCGCGGACGAGGGCGCCGACGCGCTCTCCACGGGCGATGTCGCCGAACGCTTCGTGGCCGGGCTGCGCGCGCTCGGCGCGCCTATCTCCACCGAGGACCTCGCGGCGCATACCGCGGACCTCCTCCCGCCGCTCCGGGGACGCTACCGGGACCTCGACGTCTCGGTGACGCCACCGCCGTCCCAGGGCTTCGTGCTCCTGGAGGCATTGGCCGCGGTCGAGCGTCTCGGGATCAACCCCGACCCGATCGGCGGGGATGCCTCGACCCTCGCCCGGATCCTGATGGCGGCTTCCTCCGATCGCGACCGTCACCTCGCCGACCCCGAGGCGATGACGATCCACGTCTCGGGGCTCATGGACGATGGGCACATCGCTGCCCTGTGCGACGTCGTCCGTGGCGGCCTCGACGGACATCCGGCCTCCGGCCCGGTTCAACCGCGCGTCCCGGGTGACACGATCGCGCTCGTCACGGCGGACGCCGACGGGTGGGGTGTGTCGTTGATCCAGAGCCTCTTCAGCGGCTTCGGCGCCGGGATCCTCGAGCCCTCGACCGGGATCATCCCGCACGATCGTGGAGCCTGCTTCACGCTCGAGCCGGGACACCCGAACGAGCTCGCGCCGGGGAAACGGCCGGCGCACACGCTGATGCCGGTGGCCGTCCACCGCGACGGCGCCCTCGCGGCCCTGGCCGGGACGCGGGGCGGCCACGGCCAGCCGCAGATCGATCTGATGACGTTGGTCCGCGCGTTCGACCTCGGACTCGATCCCTCCGAGGCCGTGGCCGCGCCGCGCTGGCTCGTCGGCGGGATGTCGCCGCTCCGCGGGGACCCCTGGATCGAGGTGGAAGGCGCCGTGCCCGCCCCCGTCCGCACCGCCTTCACCGCCGCCGGATTCGAGGTCCGGCCCCTCGACGACCTGGACCGGGCCGTCGGCCACGCGATGCTCCTCCGCGGCGATCAGGGGACATTCCTCGCGGGGAGCGACCCACGGGCGGACGGGGGAACCCGAGCAGCGTGAGGTGCCGTTCGGGCCATTGGCAACGCCGGGGCCATCTCGCAGACTAGCCCGGATGTCGCCACGACTGCTCCCCGCGGGAGGTGGGCTCCGGCGCGTCCTGGACGTGCTCGGCGGCGCCGACACGATCGTCTGGGAGGCGACGGTCGAGCCCGGCCGATTCACCTCGGTCTCCGACACGGTGGAAGGTCTGCTCGGATACCCGTCCCGCGCCTGGATCGACGACCCGGAGTCCTGGCTCGGCCACGTCCACCCGGAGGACCGCGATCGGGTCGTGGAAGCCTGGACGAAGGCGGCCGATGGCGAGCGGCTCGACGTGGAATACCGCTTCCGGACCGAGGACGGCGACGAGACGTGGCTGTGGCACATCGGGCAGTTGATGCCCGCCTCCGTCCTCCCGCGCCAGCGCCTGCGAGGCCTGATCGTCGACGTCACGGAGCGGCGCCGGATGGAGGTCGAACGGGTCGAGGCGCTCCGCCACGTGAGCGAAGGGCGCACGCGCGAGGCCGCATCACGGTGGGTCGAGGCGGAGGAACGGTTCCGGGCGCTCGAAGAGCAGATCCCCGCGATCACCTACCTCGACGCGATCGACGGTCCCCAGAAGACGCTGTCGATCAGCGAGCAGACCACGACGATCCTCGGCTACTCGCCGGAGGAGTGGTACGCGGATCCGGATCTGTGGACGAAGCTCGTGCACCCCGAGGACGCGGACCGACTCGACGCCGCCGACCGGTCGGGCGGGTTCGCGGGAGGCATCGAGTACCGCGTCCTCACGAAGGACGGACGCACGGTCTGGCTCCACGATCGCTCCCGGCTGATCACGGACGGAGAGGGTGTGCCGCGCTACTGGCTGGGGGTGCTCGTCGACGTCACGGACCGCCGCCGGGTGCACGAGCTCCGCCACGAGCTCGCCAGCGAGCGGGAGCAGAGCCTGCGCCTGGCCGCCGCCGACGAGGCGAAGACGATCGCGATGCAGGCCGTCTCGCACGACATCCGGACGCCGCTGGCCGCGATCTTGGGCCTCGCGATCACCCTCGAGAACAAGGCCGACGACATGTCTGCCGAGGACGTCCGCGACCTCTCCTCCCGGATCGTGCAGAACTCCCGCCGGCTCGATCGGATCGTCACGGACCTGCTGGACCTCGACCGCCTCCAGCGGAAGGGACTCATGGCGCGGCTGCGACCCGTCGACCTGGGTGCGCTCGTGCGCCAGCTCGTGACGCGGACCGAGGCCGTGACCGAGCGCCGGCTGCAGCTCGACACCGGCCCGGTGCACGTCCAGGCGGACCCGACGATGATCGAGCGGATCGTCGAGAACCTGCTCGCCAACGCGGTGAAGCACACGCCCGGCGACGCCCGGATCTGGATCCGGGTGGAGCGCACCGACGAGGGAGCCCTCATCGTCGTCGAGGACGACGGGCCGGGGCTCGCGCCGGAGGACCGCGACCGGATCTTCGACCCGTTCGTGCAGGGGCCGAGCCCCAGACCCGGCGGAGCGGGGGTGGGCCTGGCATTGGTGGCGAAGTTCGCCGAGCTGCACGGCGGCCGGGCGTGGGTGCAGGAACGGAGTGGCGGCGGTGCCTCCTTCCGCGTCCTGCTCGCGTTCGAGCCGAGGCCGGAGGATCTCCTCGTGCTCCCGGAGGATCCTCAGGCGACCGGGACGGACTCCTCGCCGGAGGACAGCCAGGCGTAAGCCTCGTCCTCCTGGGCGAAGTGCAGGCGGAGGATCGCGTAGAGACCGTAGAGCACGCGGCGGAGGTCGACGAGATCGTCCGGCGTCGGGCCGTCTTCGGGAAGGTCGTCGAGGAGCTGCCGGAACACCCGCGCCAGGTGCGAGATCTCCAGATGCGCACGCGCCATCGAGCTCATCGGGTCCTCGCCGCCGAGGAGACGGGCAACCACCGGGTATACGGCGGCTTCTTCTTCCTCCTCGTGCTGCGGCAGTCGCTCCACGACGAACCGGCGAACGGCTTCGAGCTCGCGGCGGACGTCCCCGGGGGCGAGCTCTCCGAGCCGGTCCGCCACGGATCGGACCCGCGCGAGCTCCGGGGCGAACTCGCGGTGCTCGGCGCGGAACCGTTCGGCAACGTCCGTGGTCTCGCGACCGGCCGCCGGCCGGCCGCCGCCGCTGAGCGCACGCAGCGCGTTGAGGATCGCCGCGACATCGATCAGCTCCTGGATCAGAGCCCCCACCGCCGGCCGGAACAGGCCGAACGCGCCGCCGATCATGAACGCGAACGCGAGCCCCATGCCCATGACGACGGACTGGATCGCGATCGCGCGCGATCGGCGGGCGATCGCGATCGCGTCCACGAGGCCATCCAGTCGATCCGCGACGAGCACGGCGTCCGCCGCCTCCGAGGAGGCGGTCGCGCCCCGCGCCCCCATCGCCACGCCCACATCGGCGGCCGCGAGCGCCGGCGCGTCGTTCAGCCCGTCTCCGACCATCACGACCACGCCGGCCTCGCGCTCGGCCTCCAGGGCCTCGACCTTCTCCGAGGGATCGCGCTCGGACAAGATCCGGTCGACGCCGAGCGCCGCGCCGACGGACTCGGCCACGTCGGGATGGTCGCCGGTGACCATGATCACGCGTGCGATCCCGGCACGGCGGAGCGATCGGATCACGCGGGGCGCGTCCGGGCGGATCGGGTCGTCGATGATCAGGGCGCCCGCGACCGTTCCGTCGATCGCCACGAAGACACACGAGGAGCCGTCCAGCATCGAGCGCCTGCGCACCTCGCGCGCGCGCGGCGGCATCGGCGCTCCCTCCGAGACATAGTTCGCCTTCCCGAGCGCCACACGGTGTCCGTCGACCGTGCCCTCGATCCCGGATCCGTGGCGCTCCCGGACGTCGGTCGGGAAGGACAGCTCCAGACCACGGGCCCGGGCGGCCCGCACGAGCGCCGCGGCCAGCACGTGCGGCGAAACCTGGTCGAGCGACGCGGCCAGACGCAACACCCCGTCCGGACCGAACCCGTCCCCCACCGGGAACGTCTCGATGTCGCTGACCTCCGGGACGCCGGAGGTGAGCGTCCCCGTCTTGTCCAACACGAGGACCTTCGCCCGCGCGAGCGTCTCGAGCACGCCACCTCCCTTCACGATGATCCCCCGATGCGCGGCGCGGGAGATCCCGGACACGATCGAGATCGGCACCGCCAGCAGGAGCGGGCACGGCGTCGCCACCACGAGGACCGACAGGGCTCGGGTCGCGTCGCCCGCGATCCACGCCACGCCGGCGACGACGAGCGTGATCGGCACGAAGATCGCGGCGTACCGATCGGCGAGCCGCACGAACGGTGCCTTCTGGCGCTCGGCCTCCCGGACGAGTCGCACGATCCCGGCGTACGTGCTCCCCTCAGCCGTCGTCGTCGCCAGGAGGTCGAACGCGCCGCCGGCGTTCACGGCACCGGACCGGATCGGATCCCCGGCGGCGCGTTCGACCGGGCGCGACTCCCCCGTGAGGGCAGCCTCGTCCAGGACGGCGTGCGTCGAGGCGATCCCGTCGACCGGGATCACGGCGCCCGGCTTCACCAGCAAGCGGTCGCCGCGCAGCACCTCCCCGACCGGACGCTCGACGAGATCGTTCCCCTCGTACCGCGACACCGTTCGTGGGGCGCGATCGAGCAGGGCCGAGAGCTCGCGGTGCGCCCGTCGGTCCGCGAAGGCCTCGAGCGCCTCGCCGGAGGCGAGCATCAAGGCGATCACCGCGCCGGCGAGGTACTCCTCGAGGGCGAGCGAGCCTCCCATCGCGAGCAGCGCGATCACATCGACGCCCGGCTGGCGTCGCAGCAGTCCGGTCACGACGTCCCGGAGCAGCGACACGAGGGCGACGGCGGTCGTGATGGCCCACGCGACGTTCGCGGCGTCGGGTTGGCCCATCCACGTGAGGACGCCGCCGGTCGCGAGGCCCAGTATCGACGTCGCGAGCCAAACGCGAGAGAGGTCCCGGGAGCCGAGCGCCACCGTCAGGCTCTCCCGAGGGTGGCACGGACATGGAAGGTGCGTGCGACGCCGTCCATCGCCATGTCCAACTCGTAGGAGAGCCGCTCGCCTTCCCGGTGGTACCGCCGGGCGATCTCGGTCACCGGTGAACCGGTGGCGGTGCGGATGATCGCGGTGGACGACAGGCTCACGGTCGTCCCCTCGACGGTCCCCTCGGCGACCTCGGCGACCCCGATCGGATGCGCGAGCGTGAGGTCCACGCACCGTCGCCCAGCGGGCGAAGCGTACCTCGCTCGAAGTGCAGCGGCGCTCCGTCCGGCGTCCAGCTCGACTCGGTCACCAGGAGGAACGCGTCGCCGACGTGCTCGAACGAGAGCTCCTCCGTATAGCGGAACGGTGCCACTCCGGGGTAGGTGCCTTCCCCGTCACCGCGCCACGTGCCGAGCAGGAACGCGAGCGGTTCGAGCGCGACGGGAAGCTGGATAGCCATGCGCCCGAAGCTATCACGGGGTCCCGTGCCGACCTGCGTGGAACCGTGGCGTGGAACCGTGCGGGGTCCGGCGGGCCGGATCTCAGCGCGAGTCGAGGCGATCCGCGACGATCTTCTGCAGGTCGAGGAACGACCCCGAGGCCGCGTCGCCGTCGGTCTCGGGCGAGCCGGTGGCGTGCGCGTCAGCAGCGGGCTCGATCCGTTCGATGCGCTCCGTCACGCCCGCGAGGCGGGACTCGAGCGTGGCGACACGGTCGCTCAGGGCGACGAGCCGATCGTGCGCGGCCGCCTCGTCGCCGGGGCTGAGGACCGAGACCGTGAGACCTCCATCCGTGACGGCCAGGGTCTCCTCCTGAGCGGCGGGCTCGGCCGATGCCTCGGGAGCGCCTTGCCCGTCGGCGTCGGCCTGCTCCGACTCGTCGCCGCGGAGCTCCGCCTGGAGGTCGAGGAGGTTGATGAGGACCTCTTCCTGGTATTCGCCCATCCATCGAGCCTTTCGGTCTCCGGCCGCAGCGATCTCTCTTCGTCCCCCGTACGGGTGATGCTATGTCACACCGTGCTCGCCGACCAACCCGTCTTTCGGCTACGGTTCTCCGACGGTGCGAACCCTTGTCCGTCTGTCCGTGACCCCGGTGAAAGCCCTACGCCTTTCGCATCCTCGTGAGGCGGACCTCACCACGGGTGGGATCCCCACGGACCGCCGGTTCTACCTGATCGACGATGCGGGCGCCCTGTTCGACGCCTCCGACATGGGGGGCCTCCTCCGCATCGTGCCCGACTACGACCCCTCCACCGAGCGGCTCCGCTGCACGTTCCCCGACGGGCCCGTGGTGGAAGGGACGGTCGACGGGCTCGGCGCGACCGTCACCACCGACTTCTTCGGGCGTCCCGTTGAGGGTCGCCTCGTCACCGATGGGTTCTCCGAGGCGTTCTCGTCCGCCCTCGGCCGATCCGTCCGGCTCGTCCGCGTGAAGCGGAACGGCGACGGACAGGACATGCATCCCCTGACGATCGTGTCCTCGGCGAGCGTCCGCGCCATCGGGACGCACGGCGGCCGTCCGGACCTCGATCCGCGTCGTTTCCGGATCCAGCTCGAGATCGATGGATGCGACCCGTACGAGGAGGACTCTTGGGACGGCGGTCTGGTGCGCGTCGGCGAGGCGACGATCCGCGTTCGCGGGCAGATCCCGCGTTGCATCGTGACCACGCTCGGCCCCGACACCGGGGACAAGGACTTCACGACGCTGAACCTGATCGCGCGCACCCGGCCGCGGATCGAGGGGCGGCGGGGGTTGCCGTTCGGGATGTACGCCGAGGTGGTCGACCCAGGCCACGTGCGGGTGGGCGATCCGGTGGAGCCGGTCAGCGCTCGTCCGACGGAGGCGACGTCCGTCGCCGGTCGGTGAACAGCCACGAGAGCGCGAGCCACGTGACGATCGGCGCCGTGCCGAGGACCCCGAAGATGAGCCCGAACTTCAGGATGTCCACGATGACGTCCAACCCGATGCCTCCGCTCGTCGGTCGCGGACAGCCTACCTGAGGCCGAGCGCGCGAGGCTCTCTTCGGATCGACCTGCGATAGCCTCGGGCGATGAAGCCGTGGGTGCGGTGGGCGATCCTCGCGGCAGCGGTCGTGGTGCTGGTGATCCTGTTCCTCCTCCTCCGCCCCGACGACGGGAGCGACGGCGCCACACCCACGCCCTCGAGTCCGACCGTCACCGAGACCGCCTCCCCGAGCGACGGCGTGTCTCCCACGCCGTCCGAGAGCCAGGCCCCGGAGCGGACGATCATCGAGGTGACGTATCGGAACGGAGCGGTGCAGGGACCGACGTCCTTCACGGTGAGCCAGGGCGAGCGGGTCCGGCTCCTCGTGCACGCCGACGTCTCGGACGAGGTCCACTTCCACGGCTACGACCTGTCGGCCGACGTGACCCCGCAGGCGGCGGCCCGGATCGACTTCGTCGCGAACGCCGCCGGCAGGTACGAGGTGGAGCTGGAGGGCGCCGGCGAGCCGCTGTTCGAGCTGGAGATCGTTCCCTGATCAGGCGAGGGACGATCCTCGCCGCGCTCGTGGCGACGTTCCTCGCCACCGCCGCCCCTGCGTTCGCCCACGGGCCGCTGGCCGGTCGGCGCGATCTCGGGGTCCCGCTCGGGCTTGTCGTCTTCGGTGCCGCAGCCGCGCTGATCATCTCGTTCATCGCGCTCTCGGCGCTGTGGACCGAGCCCCGGTTCGAGAACCGCGCCCAACCTCGTGCCAAGCCCTCATGGCTCCAGTCTGTACTCACCAACCGGTTGCTCGAGTGGGTGATCCGCATCGCGATGCTGGTGGTCTTCCTCGTCGTGGCGATGGCGTCGGCCCGGCGTGCGAGCCCCCTCGAGACGATCGGCCCGATCGTCGTCTACGCCTGGTTCTGGGTGGGGCTCGCCGTCGCCCACTCACTGCTCGGCAACCTGTGGGCCACGCTGTCGCCGTTCGACACGATCGGCCGTCTCGTCGGGTTCGACGACGAGGCAGGAGCGACCGTTCGTCCGTACCCCTCCTCGTGGGGCCGATGGCCCGCGGCGATGCTGTTGTTCGGGTTCGTGTGGATCGAATTGGCGGACCCGTTCGGATCCTTCCCCGGCCACCTCGGGATCCTGATCATGCTCTACACGCTGATCCAGATCGCGGGGATGCAGCGGTACGGGCGTCGGGCGTGGCTCGAGAACGGGGAGGCGTTCGGCGTCTACTTCGGACTGATCGCGGCGATGGCGCCGCTCGCCCGGGACCCGGACGGGCGCGTCGTGACCCGCCCGTTCCTCGCGGGGGTCGCGCAGATCCCGCCGCGGCCGGGGCTCTTGCCCGTGATCATGGTCGCGCTCGGATCGACGACGTTCGACGGCTTCTCCCGATCGAGCCTGTGGACCGACGCCACGATCGAGCTCGCCGAACTCGGCCGGATCTTGGCGACCACTGCGGGGCTCCTCGCGGTGATCGGGATCGTGACCCTCGCCTACGTGGTTGCGATGCGGGCCGCAGCCGGCGTGGTCCGCCTCGACTGGCATCCGCTCGCGGTCCGGTTCTCCCCCTCGCTCGTGCCGATCGTGCTCGCCTACGTCGTCGCCCACTACTTCTCGTTCCTCGTCCTCGAGGGGCAACTCGGACTCGTCCGCCTGTCCGATCCGTTCGGTCTCGGTTGGGACCTGTTCGGGACCGACGACTGGATCATCAACCTCGCCCTGCTGTCACCGACGGCGATCTGGTACGTCCAGGTCGCGGCGATCGTGATCGGGCACGTCGGCGGCGTCGTGCTCGCCCACGATCGGGCGATCGCAATGTTCGAGCGCCGGGACGCGATGCGAACGCAATACGCGTTGCTCGCCGTGATGGTGTTGTTCACCGCGAGCGGTCTGTTGATCCTCTCCGGATGAGGGTCATGCTCGCGCATCAGGGAGGGTGGGACGAGATCCTCCTGACGGTCGGGTTGGTCCTCGGGATGCTGGGCCTCTCGCGGTGGCGGCGCCGGCCCCGCACTTCCTTTGACCCAGCCCCGACCCCGACCTTCGAAGCGAACGTCTGCGCGTACTGCGGCACGTCGCTCACGCCCGACGACGTCCGGTGTCCATCGTGCGGCTTCCGCACGCGTGCGGCATCATGAGCCTTCGCCTCCCGGGCCGGTAGCATCCGCCGGTGCCTCCCTTCGGACTGACCGGCGTGCACGTCCGTGGATTCCGGTCCCTGAAGGACACGAGCTTCCGGCCGGGAACGATCGCCGCGATCGTCGGCGAGCAGAGCGCGGGCAAGTCGAACCTGCTCACCGCGATCTGGGCGCTTCTGGACCCGACGGCCGCCCCATTGGAGGCGAACGACGTGCCCGAGGACGATCGGCCGTCGACGACGTCCATCCGGATCGTCGGGGAGCTGGCCGACGGATCGACGATCTCGGTGACCGGCACGCCCCCGGGGGCCCATCCTCGTCGGAGGGACCGGCCCGTCCCCAGGCCTGTTCTTCCCGGCGGGTCTGCGCGACGGGACGATCGTCGCGCCTCCCGGTCCAGGAGGGACCCCGCACCCGGTGATTGGATCTCATCCGATCGGCGGTTGACCGCGCGGATGCCCGCGGCTCCTCGGGGGGAGGAACGACCGCGTCGGCGCACGGCGTGCGGCCGGACGTGGGGGGAGGCGGGGATCACCGGCCTGATCGTCCTGATGGAGGAGCCCGAGCTCTTCCTCCCACCCCAGGCGCAGCGCTACCTCTACCGGCTGCTTCGAACGATCGCGGGCCAGGGCAACCAGATCCTCTACTCCACGCACTCCCCGCGTTCCTGAACGTGGTGCGGCTGGACGAGCTCGTGTTCACGGAGCGGCGACCGAGGGTGGGGACGCTGTTGCTACAGCCCGAGCCCTTGCCCGCTGATGACGAGTTCCGCGCGTTCTCGGAGTTCGATTCCTCGCGCAGCGAGCTGTTCCTCGCACACGCGGCGATCCTCGTCGAGGGGCTGACGGAGAAGCTCACGCTCCCCTTCGTGTTCGAGGCGCTCGGA
>CBHFMJ010000031.1:0-12725 GCA_965994715.1 uncultured bacterium
CGGGGGCGCGGGCGGCCGGCCCCCCGCCGCCCCCCCCCGCCCCCCCCCCCCCGGGGCGCCCGCCCGCCCCCCCCGCCGCGGCCCCCGCCGCCCCGGGCAGGGGGGACGTGAAGCTGGCCGCGGTGATCGGCCTCGTCCTCGGCTCCCTCGGGCTTCGCTTCGTGGGAGTGGCGGCGGCCGCCGCGATCGTGCTCGGCGGGCTCGGTGCGATCGCGGCGCTCGCGATGGGGAGGGGGCGGAAGAGCGCGATCCCGTTCGGTCCGTACCTGGCAGTGGGAGCGGTGGTCGCGGGCCTCTGGGGGGAGCCCCTGGCCTCCTGGTACATCGGCCGCTTCCTCTGATCCGGTACTTTCGCCTCGCCCTCCCACGTCCCCAGGCGCCCTCTCGGTGGCTCCGGTTCCCATCCTCGAGATGTTTGACTTGGTCTGTTGCCTGGTGTTTCCTGAGCATCCTCAAAGAGGCAGGTGTGCTTCATGAGTACTCAGTGTTACTAGTGTGATTCATGTGGCATATGAGCCACACCGTGAGGAGAGGGGTCTGGTGACCGGTTCACCATCGTTCGTGACGGGGCGCTTGTTCACCGTGGCCGAGGTGGCCGAGGTGATGCGCGTCTCGAACATGACGGTCTACCGGCTCATCCGCTCGGGCGAGCTCCCGGCGCTCCGGGTCGGGAAGGGCTACCGGATCTTCGAGTCGGATCTCGAACGCTTCCTCGAGGGACGGTCCGTCCACGTGGAGGGCGGCTAGTGCCGAAGACCAGGATCGGGCTCGACGTCGGTTCGACCGCCGTTCGCGCAGCGGAGCTGGCGGAAGGATCCCCGCCGACCGTGGTCAGGGCGGCCCAGGTACCGCTCCCCGCCGGAGCCGTCGAGAACGGTGAGGTCCGGGAGGTGGAGGCCGTGTCGGAAGGGCTACGCGAGCTCTGGACGCGAGGCGGCTTCAAGTCCCGCAAGGTGTGGATGGGCGTGGGGAACCAGCGCGTCGTCGTCCGCGAGATCGCGCTCCCGACGATGCCCGAGAAAGAGCTGCGACAGTCACTGGGGTTCCAGGTGCAGGAGTTCATCCCGATGCCGGTCGATGAGGCGGTCCTCGACTACCACCTGATCGAGGAGCTCGAGGTCGACGGACGCCAGATGATCCGTCTCCTCCTGGTCGCCGCCCAGAAGGCGATGGTCGACACCTTGGTCACGTCGGCCACGAACGCGAAGCTCGAGCCGATGGGACTGGATCTCGTCCCGTTCGCGATGGTGCGCGCCGTGGGCGCGACCGGCGCGGGCATGGAGCTCGACCGCACCGGGGGCGAGGCCCTCGTCGACGTGGGCGCCCACGTCACGAACATCGTGGTTCACGCAGCGGGCGAGACTCGGTTCGTGCGGATCCTGCCGTCCGGGGGTCGTGACATCACCGTGGCGATCGCGCGCGGGCTCACCGTCGAAGACGAGGTCGCGGAGCGGCTGAAGCGGGGCGAGATGGTCGAGGACTCCACGGCGACGCCGGAGCAAGCGCTCGAAGTCGCCATGCAGCGCGCGACGCAGTTCGTCGACGAGATCCGCTCGTCCCTGGAGTTCTACACAGCGCAGACGCAGGGGGCGCGGATCGAGCGTGTGCTCGTCTCCGGCGGCGGATCCAAGCTCGCGGGATTCATCGACATCGTGCGTCAGCGGATCCCGGTGACGGTGGAACCGGGCCGGGTCTTCAGCAAGGTGGGTTCGCAGCTCTCGTTGTCCGAGGACGCACAGGCGGAGGCAGAGCCCGTGCTCGCCACCGCCGTCGGCCTCGCCATCCCTTGGGGCGGCTCGTGAGTCAGGTCAACCTCCTCCCGCCGGACATCCTCGCCGCCCAGCGACAGCGCCGCATGGCGGCGGTCGTGGCGCTCGCCGGCGCCGGGATGATCGGGTTGATCTTCGTTTTCTACGTGCTTCAGCTCGGGTCCCTGGGGAGCGTGCGTGATGACATCGAGAGGGCCGAGCAGAACAACGCCGGCCTGCAGCGGGACATCGAGGCGCTCCAGCCGTTCGAGGAGATCCGCAGCCAGGCGCAAGCGAAGCAGGACCTCCTGAACCAGGTCTACGCGAACGAGATCTCCTTCTCCGGCATCCTGATGGATGTCTCCAGGGTGATCCCCAGCGAAGCGGCGTTGACCTCGCTCGCCGCGACCTCTCAGGAGCCCACCGCGACCACGGGCGGGAGCACGCAGCTCGTCGGTCGGATCGACGTGGCCGGTCTCGCCATCGACTACGACACCATCGCATCCTGGTTGATGCGCCTCGAGCGGATCCGCGGCTGGGTGAACCCGTGGGTGACCTCGATCGCCGACCCGGACACGGGACCGATCACGTACGCGTCCGGGGTCGACCTCACGACGGCAGTGGTCACGGAGCGCGGGCAGCAGGCAGGTGGGACGGCCGATGCAGGGTAGGCGCGCGATCATCGTCGTTGGGGCTGGGGTGGCGATCCTCGCCCTGATCCTCATCTTCTTCCTCGTCCTCCCGAAGATGGGCCAGGTCACCGAGGCGGAGAAAGAGCTCGAGGACACGACCGCGGAGCAGCAGGTGCTGCAGGCTCGGTTGAACGCCCTCGAGCAGGCGCGCGACGAAGCGCCCTTGAACGAGGCGACGATCCGGCGGATCGATCAGCAGGTGCCTCCCACGGCCGACCTTTCGGCGGTGATCCTCTTCCTCCGCAACGCCGCCTCGGTGGCCGGTGTGCAGGTCCTGAGCCTCACGCCGGGGACGCCCGCGGCGGCGACGAACGGCGGATTCTCGACCATCTCGGTTTCGGCGAGCGGCGAGTGTTCGTACTTCGCGATGGTGAAGTACCTGCACGAGATCGAAACGCTGCCTCGCGCGGCCACCGTCGAAGCGATCACCCTAGCGCCGACCGAGGGGACCACGCTCACCTTCACGGCGACGATCACCTTCTACACGAGCGACCTCAGCGCCGGACCCGGCTCGGAGCCTGGTCCGACGGAGACCGTCGCGGTCACGGGAGGATGAACGATGGCGCTATCTGAACGGGATCGTCGGACCGTCACGATCGGTGGCGTCGTCGTCGGTGTCCTCCTGGCTGGGTTCGTCCTCTTCTCGGTCCTCGGCGGCGGCGAGGAGCCGTTCCCGCCGATCCCGGACACCCCGCTGCCAACGAGCTCCCCGAGTCCGCCACCGGAGGGAGGCCCGCCGATCCAGAGTTTCACCGGGCGGGATCCCTTCTCCGTCCCGCCCGGTCTGTCGCCCTCACCGTCTGTGACGGTTCCAGGCCCATCGGGGGGCCCCTCTGGGAGTCCGTCGGGGAGCCCGTCCGGCGGGCCGTCTGGGTCGCCATCGCCGACGGCGCCTGGCAACGACTCGAGCCAGAACATCGGCGGGTCGACCGTGGTCCTCCTGGACATCTTCGAGCGAGACGGCGCGACCCGCGCGCAGGTCGAGGTGGACGGGACGGTCTTCGACGTCGGGATCGGGGATCAGTTCGCGGGGGGCAGGTTCGAGCTGCGTTCGGTCGCCGGGAACTGCGCCACATTCCTATTCGGCGATGAGTCGTTCACGCTCTGTATCACGCCTCAGAAATAGCTCCGGCGACCCGCCCACGGGGGGAGCGGTCGCCGGCGCGGGGGCGGCGCTCGCGCCGCCCCCGCATTTCCTTTTCCCGTGTCTGGGCCCGCCGATGGGGTCCGTTACGATGCTCCCGTGCTCAGGATGCTCACCGCCGGTGAGTCCCACGGCAAGGCGCTCGTCGCCGTCCTCGAAGGGATGCCGGCGGCCGTGCCGGTGGCCCCGAAGCAGATCGCGGCGGAGCTCGCGCGGCGCCGGCACGGGCACGGTCGTGGCGGCCGGCAGAAGCTCGAGACCGATGCGCTCGAAATCCTGAGCGGGATCCGCCACGGCACCACGCTCGGCTCACCGATCGCGATCACGATCCCGAACACCGAATGGGAGCGGAAGTACCGGGACCTGATGTCCGTGGAAGGCGAGGGAGATCCGGCCGATCGGTTGACCCGACCACGCCCGGGACACGCCGACCTCGCCGGTGCGATGAAGTACGGCTTCGATGACGTGCGCAACGTCTTGGAGCGCGCGAGCGCGCGCGAGACGGCTGCCCGCGTGGCGATCGGGGCCGTCTGCAAGGCCTTCCTGGCCGAACTCGACATCCGGATCGTGTCCCACGTCGTTCGGATCGGGAAGGTCGCGGTGCGTGCGGCGAGCCGCTGGCCCGCCCCGGAGGACCTCGAGGCGGTGGACGCATCGCCGGTCCGGTGCTTCGACGGAACCGCGACCGAGACGATGGTGGCCGAGATCGATCGGATCCGGAAGGATCGGGACACGGTCGGGGGCGAGTTCGAGGTGATCGCCTACGGATGCCCGCCCGGGCTCGGCTCGCATGTCCACTACGACCGGAAGCTCGACGCCCGTCTCGCTCTCGGGTTGATGAGCATCCAGTCGGTGAAGGGCGTCGGGGTCGGAGACGGGTTCGCCTCCGCCGCACGCTACGGCTCGGCGGCCCACGACGAGATCGTCCGGCGCGATGGGAAGATCGCCAGGGCGACCGCTCGTGCAGGCGGGATCGAAGGGGGGATGAGCACCGGGCAGCCGATCCGGCTACGAGCGGCGATGAAGCCCTTCTCCAGCGTGCCGAAGCCCCTGGCGACGATCGATCTCGCGACGGGCGAGGACGCCGTCGCGATCAAGCAGCGGACCGACGTCTGCGCCGTTCCCGCGGGTGGCGTGGTCGGCGAGGCCGTGGTCGCGTTCGAGCTCGCCAACGCCGTCCTGGAGAAGTTCGGCGGCGACTCGCTGCCCGAGATCCGCCGCAACCTCGACGGCTTCGTGGCGGGGCTGCCGTGATCGTCTACCTGGTGGGCATGCCCGGAGCCGGGAAGTCCACGGTCGGCAGGGAGCTCGCCGGGCAGCTCGGCGTGCCGTTCGTCGACCTCGATGGCGAGATCGAGCGGGAAGCCGGCGCGGCGGTCACCGACATCTTCCGGGACGAGGGCGAGGCGGCGTTCCGGGCGCTGGAGGCCGCGGCGCTCGTGAAGGCATCGATGCAGGATCCGTCCGTGGTCGCCTGCGGCGGTGGGGTCGTGCTCGAGCCGGCCAACCGGATCACGCTGCGCAACACGGGCGTGGCCGTGTACCTCGATGTTCCTCTCGATGAGCTGCGTCGCCGTGTGCGGCCCGCGTCGGATCGACCGCTGATCCGGCAGGAAGGAGATCTCGAGCGATTGCTGGCCTCGCGCGGACCCCTCTACCGGGAGTTCGCCGCCCACGTCGTTGACGGCACCGGCGATCCGGGGGTGGTGGCGGCGGCGATCGTCGAGGAGCTGCGTTGGTCCGTGTGACCGTTCCGGTGCCGGGGCGGTCCTACGACGTGACGATCGGATCGGGGCTGTTGCCCACCCTCGCCGATCACCTACCGAGCCTCTCCGGCGCGACGACCGCGTTCGTGGTCTCAGATCGCACGGTGGCGGACCTCCATCACGCCACGATCGCCGGCGCGATCGAAGGCCGAGGGTTGGGGACCGTGCTGCTGCTCGTGCCCGAGGGGGAGGAGGCGAAGTCGCTCCAGGCCTACGGGTCCCTCCTCCGGCAGCTGGCCGGTCGCGAGGCCCATCGCGACGACGTGCTCATCGCGCTGGGCGGCGGTGCGGTCGGCGACCTCGCCGGCTTCGTCGCCTCGACGTACATGCGAGGGCTCCCGTTCATCCAGGTCCCCACGACGTTGACGTCGCAGGTCGACGCGGCGATCGGCGGGAAGACCGCGGTGAACCTGCCGGAGGGGAAGAACCTGGTGGGGACGTTCGCGCAGCCGCTCGCGGTCGTGGCGGATGTCGATGTCCTCGCGACCCTGGACGAGCGGGACTTCCGTTCCGGACTGGCCGAGGTGGCCAAGTACGCCCTCACCCTGGACGAGGGTCTGCTCGCCACGCTGGAGCGGGATCCGGCGCCGATCGTCCGACGCGCCGCGACCGTCCTGGAAGACGTGATCGCACGATGCGTGGCCGCGAAGGCAGGGATCGTCGCCGAGGACGAGCGGGACGCGAACGCACGGCTGGTCCTGAACTACGGACACACGCTCGGTCACGCGCTCGAGCGACTCGACGCGTTCGGGGGGCGGACCCACGGGGAGGCCGTGGCCCTCGGGATGGTGTTCGCTGCCGCGCTGGCGGAGGCACGGGGGCTCGCGTCCGGGCTCCGCGCGAGGACCGAGCGGCTCCTGGGTTCGCTCGGGCTCGCCCCGGACGGAGAGGTCCCTCCCGTGGACGAGGTGCTCCGTTGTCTCCGCCTCGACAAGAAGTACCGGGGCGGGGTCAGATGGGTCCTCCTCGAAGACGTCGGACGTCCGATCGTCGTCGACGACGTGTCCGATGCGGAGGTGGCAGCCGTCCTGCTCGAGATGGGAGCGTCCGCATGAAGGTCCTGTATCTGTTCGGTCCGAACCTCGGCGCGCTCGGGCGGCGGGAGCCCTCCCTCTACGGATCGGAGAGCCTCGAGGAGATCATGGCGTCGGTCGAGGAGCGAGCCAGCGGCATGGGACACGAGGTCCTCTGGCGCCAGTCCGATCACGAGGGGGACCTGGTCGGCTGGCTCCTGGGGGCGGAGGCCGAGGGCGTCGGCGTCATCGTCATCAACCCTGGAGCCCTGACGCACTACTCCTACGCGCTCCGGGACGCGATCGAGGCCGCCGGCCTGCCGGCGATCGAGGTGCACATGTCGAACACGCGGGCGCGCGAAGACTTCCGGCGTCGATCCGTGGTGAGCGACGTCTGTCGCGCGTCGATCATCGGCCTGGGGGCCGGTGGCTATCATCTGGCTCTGGAGGCGATGCCGTGGATCACGTGACGAGGAGGAACGCCCTGGCGGAGCGCTGCGCCGACCTGGAGGTCGACGCGCTGCTCGTCAGCAAGCTCGCGAACGTTCGGTACCTGACGGGATTCACGGGTTCGTCCGCGATGGCGCTCGTGGGGCCGGCGGGCTCGGTGTTCTTCACCGACGGCCGCTACGACGAGCAGTCCCGCCACGAGGTCCCGGACCTCGACCGCGTGGCGTCGATGGAGGATCCCGCCGTGGCGATCCGCGAACACGCCCGCGGACTCGGCGTGCAGCGGCTGGGGTTCGAGCGCCACGCCACAACCGTGGCGCAGTTCGAGCGATGGCAGGAGCAGCTCGAAGGGCTCCGGCTCGCCGGTGTGGGGGAAGAGGTCGAGCGGCTCCGATGGTCCAAGGACACCGAGGAGCTCGCGCAGCTGAGGGCAGCTCAGGAGGCCACCGACGGCGCGTTCGACGACATCCTCGAGCTCCTCGTCGTCGGGATCACCGAGCGGCAGGCCGCGGCGCAGCTCGAGCACGCGATGGCTCGGCACGGAGCCGACGCGCCGTCCTTCGACGTGATCGTCGCCTTCGGGGAGCACGCCGCCGAACCGCACCACCGGCCGTGTCAGCGGGCACTCGGAGAGGGCGACATCATCAAGATGGACTTCGGCGCCCTGGTCGACGGCTACCACACGGACATGACGCGGACCGTGGCCTTCGGCGAGCCGGTGGCGGAGCTCCGGAAGGTGCACGACGTCGTCGTGGCCGCGCAGCAGGCGGGGATCGACGCACTGCGTCCGGGCGTGCGCGCCGCCGATGTCGACCACGCGTCCCGCAGCGTCATCGAGGACGCCGGCTACGGCAACCGATTCACCCACGGGCTCGGCCACGGGATCGGCCTCGAGATCCACGAGGGGCCGTCCCTGCGGCGCGGCGGCGACGACATCGTGCCCGCCGGGGCCGTGGTCACAGTCGAACCGGGCGTGTACCTCCCCGGCCTCGGGGGCGTGCGCATCGAGGACGCCGTCGAGGTCGGCGAGGAAGGCCCCAACCCGCTCGGGGTCTCCACGCGAGAGCTGATCGAGCTGTAGCGGGATGAGCGTCTCCACCAACGACCTGAAGAACGGCATGACGCTGGAGCTCGAGGGGACCCTCTTCCAGGTGATCGAGTTCCAGCACGTGAAGCCGGGCAAGGGTGGCGCATTCGTGCGCACGAAGCTCCGCAACGTCAAGACGGGCGCCGTCGCGGACAAGACGTTCAACGCCGGCGTCAAGGTGGGCCTCGCGATCGTCGAGCGCAAGGAGATGCAGTACCTCTACGCGGACGGCTCCGATCTCGTCTTCATGAACCTGCAGACCTACGAACAGGTGCACGTCCCTGGCGACATCGTGGGGGAGGCGACCCGCTACATGACCGAGGGCGGCCAGGCGACCGTGGCGCTCCATCAGGGTGTGCCGATCTCGGTGGACCTGCCCGCCTCGATGACGCTGGCGGTCGCGCAGACGGATCCCGCCACCAAGGGAGACACCAGGACGAACGCCCTGAAGCCGGCCACCCTCGAGACCGGCACCGTGGTGCAGGTGCCCCTCTTCGTGGAGGAGGGCGACCGCGTGAAGGTGGACACGCGCTCGGGCGGATACATCGAGCGCGTGAAGGCGTGACCTCGCGTCGCGAGGCTCGCCGGACGGCGATCGACATCCTGTATCAGGCAGACGTGACCGCCGCAGACCCGAGCCTGGTGCTGGGGGAGTGGCTCGATGCCGGCCGGGTCGTCTCCGCGTTCACGACCGAGCTGGTGGAAGGGGTCCAGGATCACCTCCCGGAGATCGATCTCCTCCTCGAGGAGCGCACGGAGGGGTGGACCGTGGCGCGGATGGCCGCGCTCGATCGGACGATCCTCCGGGTGGCGGTCCACGAGCTCAGACATCGCGCCGACGTGCCCGCCTCGGTCGCGATCAACGAGGCCGTGGAAGCGGCGACCGATCTCTCCTCCGAAGGGTCGCCCCGCTTCGTGAACGGGATCCTCGGGAAGATCGCGAGCGAGATGCGACCCGCCGCGGCCGAGGACCCGGGGACCGCCTAGGGAGGCGTGCCCGGCTGACGCTGATCCGACTCCGGGGTCGAGCGCAACGGCGGCGCGGCGGCGGTGGGGTCCACGCCTGAGGACGGCGGCGGTGCCGCCATCGGGTCTTCCTCGCCCTCGTTCCCCTCCTTGAGGCCCTTCTTGAACTCACCCGAGGACCGGCCGAGGTTCCGCGCGATGTCGGGCAGCTTGCTCGCACCGAAGACGACGGCCACCACCAGCACGATCCATCCCCAATCAGGCATCTCAACCGCTCCTATCCGCTCGGTATCCCACAGTCTACGCCGAGGTCCATCGAGGGCAGGATGTCACGTTCGTTGCCCGCGGGCCGACACCAGGGTATCCTCCGGCTGCACTTCCCCTTTAAGTCCGGTCCCGTGAGGCCGGGAAGGGAGCCAACCGATGCGGCACAACCTGCGCGCCTCCTCGCCTGCTCGAGGGGGCGTTCCCGTGTGAGCAGGATCCTCGGACCAGACGACGTCCGTCGAGCGCTCGCCCGGATCGCCCACGAGATCGTGGAGCGCGAGCGGACCGAGGGCCTGGTCCTGGTCGGCATCGCCGACCGGGGCGACCACCTCGCGCTCCGCCTCGCCCGCGAGATCGCCACGATCGAGGGCGCAGAGATCCCGGTCGGCGTCCTGGACATCACGTTCTATCGCGACGACATCGGGATGACGGCGGAGGCGCCCGAGGTCCACGAGACCAGGATCCCGTTCGACATCACGGGGCGCACCGTGATCCTCGTCGACGACGTCCTGTTCACCGGGAGGACGATCCGAGCCGCGATGGACGCGCTGACCGATCTCGGTCGCGCCCGGCGGATCCGACTCGCCGTCCTCGTCGATCGCGGTCATCGCGAGCTGCCGATCCGGGCGGACTTCGTGGGGAAGAACGTCCCCACCCAGCTCGGTGACGACGTGCGTGTGTTGGTGCACGAGGTGGACGGCGAGGACGGGGCCCTGGTGCAGGACGGGCCGACGGGACGAGCGCTCCGGGAGGCCCCGGCCGTCGCCGGTCAAGAGGAGAGCGCGTGAACGAGCACCTCCTGTCGATGCACGACGTGACCGCGGACGACGTGATCCGGATCCTCGACACGGCCGAGTCCTTCCGGGAGGTCGGGACCCGGGTGATCAAGAAGGTCCCAGCACTCCGTGGTCGCACCGTAGTGAATCTCTTCTACGAGAACTCCACGCGTACGCGGATCTCGTTCGAGCTGGCGGCCAAGCGCCTGTCCGCGGACGTGATCAACTTCTCATCGGGCGGCTCGAGCGTATCGAAGGGCGAGTCACTGAAGGACACGGCGCTCACGCTGCAGGCTATGGGCGCGGACGCGATCGTGATCCGCCACTCGTCCTCGGGCTCGCCGTTCCAGCTGACGAGGTGGGTACGCGGACACGTACTGAACGCGGGAGACGGCACGCACGAGCATCCCACCCAGGCGCTGCTCGACCTGTACACGATGCGCGAACGGCTCGGGCGGCTCGAAGGGCTCCGCGTGGCGATCGTGGGGGACGTCCTGCACTCCCGGGTGGCCCGGTCGCTCTCGTTCGGTCTCGTGAAGATGGGCGCCGACGTGACGCTCGTCGGCCCGGCCACGCTGATCCCTCCCGACGCGCCGCAATGGGGCGTCCAGGTGAGCTACGACCTCGACGAGGTCCTGGCGAAGCTCGACGTCTGTTACCTGCTGCGCGTGCAGACCGAACGGCAACGACTCGAGTACTTCCCTTCGGTGCGCGAGTACGCGCGGCTGTTCGGACTGAACCGATCGCGGGTGGGACTCCTGCCGGAGGGGTCGCTGATCATGCATCCGGGCCCGATGAACCGGGGGGTGGAGATCGACTCCGACGTCGCCGACCTGCCGCAGAGCGTGATCGAGGATCAGGTGACGAACGGCATCGCGGTCCGGATGGCGCTGCTGTACCTGTTGCTGGGCGGGCGGCGAAGCGACGGCGAGGAGGCTGCCGATGGCTAGCCCCGAGCTGCTGTTCCGAGGCGCGCGGGTGATCGATCCTCGCGCCCGCCGCGACGAGGTCGCGGACGTGCTCGTCCGGGACGGGGTCGTCGTGGAGGTGGGGAGTGGTCTCGACGGCGCGTCCGTCGAGATCGTCGAGGGCGACGGGCTCGTCCTGACGCCGGGCTTGGTGGACCTCCACACGCATCTGCGCGAACCCGGGTTCGAACACAAGGAGACGATCGAGACCGGCACCCGGGCCGCCGCGGCCGGTGGCTACACCGCGGTCGCACCCATGGCGAACACGGACCCGGTGGCCGACGACGCCTCCGTGATCACCGAGGTCCGCGCCGCGGCCGCCCGCGCCGGGCTGGCGGACGTCTTCCCGGTCGGCGCGATCACGAATGGGCTCGACGGCGAGGTGCTGGCCGAGATCGGTGAGATGGCGGCCGCGGGTGTGCGCGTGTTCAGCGACGACGGCAAGTGCGTCCCGACCGCCCGCACGCTCCGGAACGCCCTGACCTACGCCCGGGCGTTCGACGACGTCGTGATCGCGGAGCACTGCGAGGATGCCTCCCTGTCCAGCGGGCAGCAGATGCACGAGGGGATCAGCTCCTCCTCCCTCGGCCTCGCGGGCCAACCGGGTGCGGCCGAGGATGCGATCGTCTACCGCGACATCGAGCTGGCCCGCCTCACCGGCGGTCGGCTGCACATCTGCCACCTGTCATCAGCGAGATCGGTGGAGCTCGTGCGGCGCGCGAAGGCGGACGGGCTCCGCATCTCGGCCGAAGTTACGCCGCATCACCTGGTGTTCATCGACGAGGATCTCCGCACCTACGACACGAACAAGAAGGTGAATCCGCCGCTCCGGGCCGAGTCGGACCGGGACGCGCTCCGGGAAGGCCTGGCCGACGGCACCATCGATGCGATCGCCACCGATCACGCGCCGCACGCGGTGGAGGAGAAGGAGGCCGAGTTCGATCGGGCGCCTCCCGGCACGATCGGGCTCGAGACGGCGCTCGCGGTGGCGCTGACGGAGCTCGTCGCGCCGGGGCTCGTCAGCCTGCCGAGGGCCCTGGAGAGCCTGTCGTCCGCACCGGCCCTGATCCTCGGCGCTCGGGACCACGGCGGTCCGATCGAGGCCGGGCGACCCGCCAACCTCGTGTTGTTCGATCCCGAGGAGCGCTGGACGGTCGAGCCGCCCTTCGTCTCGCGATCCAGGAACAGCGCCTTCCTCGGCCGGAAGCTCCGCGGGCGCGTCCGCTGCACGATGCTCCACGGGGAGCTCACGGTCGCGGAGGGGAAGGCCACGCGGTGACGGCGCCCGCGGCGCTCCTGGCCCTCGAGGACGGCAGCGTCTTCCGGGGATCGGGATTCGGCGCCGAGGGGGAGTCGTTCGGAGAAGCGGTCTTCAACACCGGGATGGCCGGCTACCAGGAGGTCCTCACGGATCCGTCCTACGCCGGCCAGATCGTGACGATGACGGCTCCGCAGCAAGGCAACTACGGGATGCACGCCGACCAGGCGGAGAGCGGCGCGATCCAGGTCGCCGCGTTCGCGGTCACGGAAGCCTCGCGGCGTTCGTCGAGTCCCCGCGCCGACTCGACCCTCCCGGAGGCCCTCGTCGCGGCCGGGGTGGTCGCGATCGAGGGCATCGATACGCGCCAGCTCACCCGTCGGATCCGCGAGGTGGGCGCGATGCGCGCGGCCGTGTCGACGCGGGACCTCGATCCCACCTCGCTGGTCGCCCGCGTCCGGGAGACCGGCGGGATGGCCGGCGCCGACCTCGCGAGGACGGTCACGACCGCCGCGCCGTACGAGGCCGGCTCGCTCGTGGGCCCCGCCGATCGCGCTCGAGGGCGGGTGTGGCGGATCGCCGCGTACGAC